>JACFNW010000022.1 GCA_019454665.1 Fimbriimonadaceae bacterium
CCCAACTTCACCCTCGTTTACCTGCCCCAAGACCACGCCTCGGGCACGAGTCCGGGCTACCCGACGCCCCGAGCGCATATGGCCGACAACGACCTGGCGGTCGGGCGCTTGGTGGAAGCGGTCAGCAAGAGCAGGTTCTGGCCCAAAACGGCCATCTTCATCAACGAAGACGACCCGCAAGCGGGCTTCGATCACGTGGACGGGCACCGCTCGATCTGCCTGGTGGTCAGCCCCTACACTAAGCGCGGCGCGGTGGTCAGCGACTTCTACAATCAGACCTCGGTGCTGGCCACCATGGAGCGCATCTTCGGGCTGCGCCCGATGAACCAGCGGACGGCGTCCTCGCCGATCATGTTCGCGTGCTTCACCGATAAGCCCAACCTGAAGCCCTACACGGCCCGCCCGGTCACCGTGCCCCTCGACGAACTCAATCCGGACAAGTCGGAACTCGCGGGATGGCCGTTGCACTGGGCCGAAGTGAGCGAGACGATCCCGATCAAGCGCACGGGCATGAAGACGTCGAAAGACGAGGACAACCTGAACCGCATCCTGTGGCACGCGGCCAAGGGCTGGACCGCGCCCTACCCGGCAGACCTCGCCGGTCCCCACGGCAAAGGGTTGAAGAACCTGCGCCTCGTCCACGGAGGCGATGACTAACGAAGCGGGAGCCGCGCCCGCCGGGGGGCCGTCCCCAAGGACCACAGGGCCCACCCCGTCACGCCACCCCCCAGACGACGGAAAGCACGCCGCCCACAAAGCCCAGGCCGACCTCGGTATGGCTCGCCTAGCGGAACGATCCCACGAGGTTCGCCCCGTCCCAGGTGAAGAGCACACGCACCTCCTCGTCGTTTTCGAAGGGGCCCAGAATCTCTAGGTTGGCCGAGTCGAGTTCGACGCCGTTTCTGACCGCCCGCGCAACGTGAAGCAGAACGGGCTGACGCCCATCGCCAAAAGACGTCGCCTCGCGGCTCTCGCCGGGCAACAAGCGATTCGACGGACCAGGCTGCTCGCCTTTGACGACGAGGTGGACGGGCTGCAATCCACCGAGATCGCTGTTCTGGAGCAGCGAGCGGATGATGACGCGAACGGCCTCGCTTCCCGAGCCGCCGCACCCCATGGGAAGCACAAGGCTGGCCAGCAAGGCTAACTTCAGCGTAAGGACCAAGAATCTTGACTTCATATCACGCATCCTTCAGGAGGTCCGACCGTGGGCCCGACTCCATACGGATAGTTATATCACAGATTCTTCACGAGCGGTTCCAGATTCTCGAACATTCGGGTCGAGGCGAAGCGCGCCGCGTGCCAGGTTGGCACCGCCCACCTGCAACCCTCTGCCACCATTCCGTATCGGTTCCTTCTCCCGGGGGAGAAGGTGGCAAGTGGCCGGATGAGGGCGTCGCTTGAGCATCACGACTCGGGTCACCCTGAGGTTCGGCCCGCGCGTTCCACCAAGGTTCAATGGCCCGCGACCTCGGGCTGAAGTCTCGAAGGGGACGCGGGGGGGAACGTTGCCGCCGACACTACGCATCGGTCCTTCCCCTGGGGGAGAAGGTGGCCGCAGGCCGGATGAGGGCGTCGGAAATCGCCGGCAACCCCAAAGAAGGCAAGACCTGCTTCGCCACGGCCCTCGCCCACGCCGTCGCCGCGGGAACTCGACCAGCAAGCCCGTTTTCCATCTTCCTTCTTCCATCTTCCCGAAGTTCCCCTGCCGCCCACCTGCCGACGCCCGCCAAGGCCATACTCTCGTCAGTGAAGCCGAGTTACCGCCAAATCGCCGACCTCTTCGGCCTGCCCATCCCCGATGAGGCCGCACTCCCGCCCGAGGACGACATCCTCAGTCTGCGCCGCCGCATCGGCCAGACCGGGCAAGAAAGCCGCGACATGGGGTTCGGAGCGATGGTCGCGGGGCGGTACGAAGAGGCCGTCGAGCACTTCAAACGGGCGGTGGAGCAAGACGGGCCGGACTCGGCCGAAGCCAAGATCTCGCTGGGCGAAGCGCTCGAAGCCATGGGCCACGCCCCGCAAGCGCTGCGGCAGTTCTTGGAGGCGCAACGGGCGCACGCGTCCGACCGCAACCCCTACCTCGCCCTCGCCGACCTCTACCGTCGCCACGGGCGGTTCAAGCAGTCCATCGAGAACCTCCACCGAGCGGTCGAGGCGACCCCGGACGACGCCTACTGCCACTTCAAACTGGCCGAGGCCCTCGACCAAAGCGGCCACCCGACTCATGCGCTCGCAGCGATCCAAGGCGCGATCGCCGTCGAACCCACCGACGCCTTCTACCACTATTGGATGGGCAACCTGCTGATCCGCCTGAACCGGTACGACCAAGCGCTCGCCGCCCTGCAGGCCGCCATCGAACTCTCCCCGGGCGACGACCACTTCTTCGTCCGCGCAGCGGTTGCGTTCTGGGGAGCGGGCAAACGCGCCGAGGCGATTCGGGCGCTTCGCTTGGCCACGGATTTGGCCCCCGACAACGCCTCGCACCAAGTGGCGCTGGCGATGCTGCTCGAACGAGACGGGCAGTTGGTCGAGGCATCCGAGGCTAGGGCAAACCTCGGAGAACTGGACCGCTACGACCAAGACACGGTTTCTCGGCTCGAGATCGAACTCGATGAAGCAGAATCGGCCAAGCCATAGGGCATACTGCGCGGAAGCTGCGAGGCCTCATGGCTGAAACGACCCCTACGGAAAACACGTCCACGATTTGGAAGGTGATCGGCGCCAGTTCGGCGGGCACGCTCATCGAGTGGTACGACTTCTACATCTTCGGCAGTCTGGCCACCACGCTCGCGCCGGCGTTCTATCCCAAGGGCAACGACACGCTGGCGCTCATCAGCACGCTGGCGACCTTCGCCACGGGCTTCATCGTCCGGCCCTTCGGCGCGCTCGTGTTCGGTCGGCTGGGCGACCTGGTCGGTCGAAAGACGACGTTCCTGCTCACCCTCCTGCTCATGGGTGGGGCCACGTTCGCCATCGGCCTCCTGCCCACCTACGCGCAGATCGGCTACGCCGCGCCGGCGCTGCTGCTGCTCCTCCGCCTGATTCAAGGCTTGGCGCTCGGCGGCGAGTACGGGGGCGCGGCGACCTATGTCGCGGAACACGCGCCGCTGGGCAAGCGCGGATTCTACACGTCGTTCATCCAAACGACGGCCACGCTCGGGTTGTTCGTCTCGCTGGGAGTCATCCTGGCGGTCAGCCAATCCATGAGCAAGGAGTCGTTTGCCGATTGGGGCTGGCGCATTCCGTTCCTCATCTCGATCGTCCTGATCGCCGTGAGCTACCAGATTCGGACGCGGATGGCGGAGTCGCCCCTGTTCGCCAAACTCAAAGCGGCGGGCAAAACGTCCTCCAACCCCCTGCGCGAATCGTTCGCGAACCCCGAGAACCGCCGCATGGTGCTCATCGCCCTCTTCGGCGCGACGATGGGCCAAGGCGTCGTTTGGTACACGGGCCAGTTCTACGCTCTGTACTTCCTGCAGACCACGCTGCTCATCGACAAGGTCGTGGCAACGCAGATCATCGCCATCGCCCTCCTGCTGGGCACGCCGTTCTTCATCGTGTTCGGCGCGCTCTCGGACAAGATCGGGCGGAAGGGCATCATGATCGCCGGCATGGTGCTGGCCGTGGCCCTGTACTACCCGATCTACATGGCGATGACCAAGGCGGCGGGCTGGAACGGCACAGCGTCGGTGAATCCGAACGTCGTGTTGCTCAGCCTGCTCGTGTTCGTCCAGGTGCTGTTCGTCACGATGGTCTACGGCCCGATCGCGGCGTTCTTGGTCGAGCTGTTCCCGACGCGCATCCGCTACACTTCGATGTCGGTGCCTTATCACATTGGCAACGGCGTGTTCGGCGGGCTGGTGCCCATGATCGGCACTGCTGCGGTGAGCGCGACAGGCAACATCTACGCCGGGCTTTGGTACCCGATGGTCATCGCCACGGTCACGGCGATCGTCGGCGGGCTGTTCATCCGCGAGCGTACGGTGACCGAAGCCTGAGTTTCGCGGTGCGTTCGGCCTTCGTCATTCGTCATTACGGTAAGCCGCGCCGTGTCCGGATGCGGTTTCCATCAGGACCCAAGATGAAACGACTCGCTTTGCTCCTTGGTGTGGCGGCGCTCACCGTCCCCGCTCTCGCTCAAGACGTCAAGCCCCTCGGCATGTCCGTCAAGGGCGGCCTCTTCTTCCCCAGCAAGAAATCCGCGCGCGATCAGGGCGCGAACTGGTTCACGCTGGGCATCGACTACAAGCTCAAGGACCTCAAGTTCGGCGATGGACCCGACGGCATGAACACGTCGCTCGTCCTCTCTGCCGACTACGTGTCGAAGGGCGACTTCCGGCACACGCCGGTCATGGCGAACTACGTTGTGCGACGCAACGAGGTGTACTACTTCGCAGGCGCTGGCTTCGGATTCGTCAAGACCCCATCGGAAGGCAACCAGACTCGATTCGCCTACCAAATCGGGGTCGGCAAGGACTTCCAGCGCGGAGGCAATCCCCTGTTCGTGGAAGGCCGCTGGATCGGCAACGCGAAAGACGAGGTCAGCGGCTTCGCCATCTCCGTCGGCATCCGCCTGTAAGGCGATTCGAAACCCAATCGAGGCGCGGGACCGGACCAAGGACCCGCGCCTTGATTCTGTCTGACAGACCGGGGTGAACAATCGGGGCCAAGGGGCGTTGTGCCATGCTGGTTATGGCTGCAGCGTCCCTGTCTGTGACGACCATGAGATCGCTCGATCGAGCCGACGAACTCGCGCTGATCGAACGCGCGCGACGGCGTGATTTCGACGCGTTCGGTCGGCTCGTGGACGCCTACCAACACCGCGTGTTCGGGTTCGCCAAGCGGTTCGTCAAGGATCGCGAAGAGGCCGCCGACATCACCCAAGAGGTCTTCGTCCGCGCGTTCCAGAACTTCGAACGCTTCGACGCCCGCGCGCCGCTTCGCACGTGGCTGTTCCGCATCGCCTACAACCTGTGTGTGGACAAGGCGCGTCGGCTCGACCGCCAACCCATCGAATACCGCATTGACGGCAACGTCGAAGGGGAAGAACCCATTGAGGTCATGGACGATCGGTGGAACCCGGAAGCCATGGTGCTCGACGAAGAGTTGTTGCAGCGGGTCGAAGACGGGATCGCGACCATGAGCGAGAAACTGCGGTCCGTGCTTCTTTTGCACGACCGGGAAGATTTGCAGTACGACGAGATCGCCGACGTGCTCAACGTCCCCATTGGGACGGTCAAGAGCCGGCTGTTTTTGGCCAGGGCGCATCTCAAACAAGTGCTCTCCGAATATCTGGAGGCAAAGCGATGAAGAATCAGAGGGACTTCGACAAGCAGAGTCTGGCCGCGGCATGGGACGATTCGCCCCTCGCGCCGGATGCCGAACGGATGCTGGACGCGCGCCTTCGCGGTGACGACCAGCGGCTGGTGTCGCACGCCGTCGCCAATCTGGAGCAAGACGAACTCAGCATGGCTTGGCGCAGCACGCTCAACGAGCGACTGCTCGAACTCCAGCCCGCGAAACGCAAGGCGTGGTGGACTCTCGCTTGGCGACCCGTGTTGGCGACCGGCTTGGCCGCCTCGGTCCTGACGATCGCGTTCCTTCGAACAGGGCCCGCACCGTCGTCCCATGCCGAGAGCCTGGAGGGCGAACTGATTCGGATTCACCTCGATTCCGCCGCCGCCTTGGATCTTGCCGGGACCGGCTTGGTCCCCCACGAGGTGGCTTCGGCCCGGCCTGCTCCCGTCGAGGAGGAGCTCGACTGGTCCAGCGTTGATCTCGACCTCTTGTGATGTCTCGCACTCTTGCCACCATCGCCGCATTCGCCGGGTTGGGACTGCTTGCGCTTGCGCAAGACGGCCCAAGTCGAGCCTTTGACCTGCTCAAGCGAGTCGTTGACGGCAGCAACCAGGTGGACTACAGCGGCAAGCGGGTCATCGAATTCAAGGTCGGGCCCGACATGAAGGCCCATACGGAACTCGTCCTCCGCTCGCAGGGACGCACACGCATTGACTTTCCGCAGGGGTCGTCTCTGTCGGGGCAGGTCATCGTCGAGGTCCCCGATCGGCGCGAGCATTATTTCCCGGACAGCAACGAGATCCGCATCCTTCCCCCGCGGCGACAAGATGCTGTGGATCGCCTCAAGTTCTTCGTGGATCAGAAGTCGCGCTTCAGGTTCGACGTTGCCAACGGTGGCCGAGTGGCGGGACGAAACACCCAGATGATCACCGTTTCCGATACCAAGGGCAACAAGATTCAGGAACTCTGGATTGACGACCAGAAGCCGCTTGTGCTCAAGCGAACGATGTTCGATCCCGTGGGCACGCTGGTCGGCCAGTTCGAGTTCGTGACGATTGACTTCAGTCCGCGTATTCCCCGTGACGCCTTCCGAATCCGACGCCGAGGCGCGACCTACGTGACCGTGGAGCAACACGCCGAGAGGCTCGCCAAAGAGAAGGGATTCGCCCCGGCCCTGCTTCGCGACGGGCAAGCCAAGCTCGAATTCGCCGAGATGCGGCAGTTCATGGGCAAGGACGTCTTTGTCCAAGTCTACGAGTACGAGGGCAAGCGGTTGACGCTGTTTCAGGTCGAGAAGGACCTGGATACGTCTCGCCTCGGGCGCATGGGCAGGAATGTCACCGTCCACACGTGGACTTCGTCCGGACGGTCGTTCGCGTTGCTCGGCGAGTTGGCCAAAGGCAAGCTCGAGGACCTTGCGCGGAAGGTTTCTGAGCGTCGTTCTGAATCGTAAGACGGGCGACCGACGTTATACTCTACTGTAGTGGCAACCGCCAAGGCCGCATCCGGTCGCAAACCGAACGTCAAGCAGAGGCGCTTCCGCGTCCTGAAGCTTGTCGTCGCCTATGGGTTCCTTCTGGGTCTGGTGGGTGCGACGGCTTGCGGCGTGTACTTCGCGGGCAAGCTCCGCGAGGCCAACGCCATGATTCCGACGTTGCCGGCGGTGATGGAGGAACTCAGCCTCCAGCCCTCGGTGATCGTCGCCGCCGATGGCACCGAACTCTACCGGGTGACCAACGAATACCGAAAGCCGGTCGAGTACGACAACATCCCGCAGTTGGTCATTGACGCGACGCTCGCCGCCGAGGACAAGCGCTTCTTCCAACATTCCGGTATTGACTACATGTCGCTGGCCGGCATGCTCATGGAGTCCGCCGGCGAAGGCCGGGTCACGCGAGGCGCCAGCACGCTGACGATGCAGATCGCCAAGCGCGTGTACACCAGCCCGGTCAAGTCCATGGACCGCAAAGTGCAGGACATGGCGCTCGCCGTCGTCATCGAGCGTCAACTGGCGAAGTGGCAGATTCTGGAGCTGTACCTGAACCAGGTCTACTACGGCGAGGGTGCCTATGGCATCCAAGCGGCGGCGGACGTGTACTTTGGCAAGACGCTTGATGAACTCACGCTGGGCGAGGCCGCTCTGCTCGCACGCTGCGTGCGACGTCCGAGCCGCGAAAACCCGTTCGTCAACGAGGACAAGGCGCGCGAGAACCGCGATCTGGTCTTGGCGATCATGCTCGAGGAGCAGATGATCACGCGGGACGAGTACGAAGCGGCCCTCCGCGAGACGATCACGCTGAAGAAGCGGGCGTTTGGGTCGGGCGCGCGGCGTCTGGCCGCACCGTACTTCGTGGACGCGGTTCTTGACGAGTTGGCCAAGAACGGGATTGACATCTCGGAAGGCGGGTACCGGGTCGAAACCGCGCTCGACCCGAGGATGCAGGCGGTGGCCGAGAAGCAAGTCGTCGAGACCGTCAGGGCCAACAAGAACTTGAGGGTGGCCACCGGGGCGTTCCTTGTCATGAACCGCCGTGGCGAGATTCTGGCGATGGTCGGGGGCGTGGATTACGAACGCAACCAGTACAACATGACGACCCAGGGCCGACGGCAGCCTGGCTCGTCGTTCAAGCCGTTCGTTTATGCCACGGCCTTCGAGACGGGTTCTTGGTCGCCGACCAAAGGCGTGTCCAATGCCCGGTTGACCTACCCGCCTGCGTTTCCGGGTGCGAAGCCGTGGACCGTTCACAACTCCAGCGACAAGTACGGCGGGCATGTTTCGATCCGAACGGCGTTCGCCTTCAGCTACAACGTGTGCGCGGTGCGTGTGATGGAAGCCACAGGCGCCTCCCGCGTAGCGAGCTTTGCGGCGACCAATTTCGGGTTCGAGAGCAAGCTCGATCCCGTGCTTCCCCTGGCTTTGGGAGCCACGGCCGTGTCCCCGCTCGAGATGGCGCGTGGGTACAGCGTGTTCATGCTCGGGGGCGACCGCGTCGAACCTCGACTGATCACCCGCGTCATCGGTCCCGACAAAGAGGTGCTCCGCAGCTTCCAGCCCGAATACACGAGAAACGTCCTGAGTGCCGCTGTAGCCGAACAGATGGACTACCTGATGCGTTCGGTGGTGACCAGCGGCACGGGCACAGCGGCGAAGAGCGTCGCCAACGCCCGCGGCAAGACCGGGACCACCTCCGACAATCGCGACGCGTGGTTCTGCGGCTACACGGACGAACTGCTCGGCATCGGATGGGTGGCCAACGAACAACGCGAAGGCGACCGGTGGGTGTATCCTCCGATGCATCCCAGGGCCTTTGGAGGCACGGTCACGGTCAAAATGTGGGCGCCGATCATGGGCGCTTGCCAGAAACTGCTCGGCGAAGAGGCTCGCGAGTTCGAAACGCCCCGGTGGATGGGCAACTGGGACGACGAGCCGGCCGACATCAGACCCGCCGAGCAAGATGTGGTCGAACCGCCCGTGGAGGAGCCGCCCATCCGCGAAGAGGACCTGATCCAGCCCCCGGTGACTCCGCCGCTGACGCCTCCGGCCACGGGCGAAACCCGACCATCTGCCGAGCCTCGCAACGAGAGCGAGTACGTCTACGTCGAGGTCTGCGCCGAGTCGGGCCGACAAGCGGGCTTCTATTGCTCGCCGACGCTGCGCAAGAGGTTTTTGGCTTCCGAGGCGCCCACGACGGTGTGCCGCGTTCACGGGCCTGGACGTTCGGGAGGTTGATCGGGTGATTCACGCGCAGCGCAAGCCCGACCTCACCATCCGTGAACTCGCGGTGCCGCTCGTGCTGCTGGCCGGCCTCCTCGTCATCGTGTTGAGGCTGTGGTACCTGCAGGTAGTGATCGCCGAAGACCTCGTCGAGCGGGCGAGCCACACGTACATGAAGATCAGCAGCCCGGCTCCAAGGGGTCTGGTCTACGATCGAGACGGCACCCTGCTCGCCGGTGTGAGGAGCGAGCTGGTCGTTACGGTTCGCCCGATCGCGGTCCAGGAAGACCCCGCGGTTCTGGATCGGCTTGCGGCGATCTTGGGCGTAGAGCGAGGTCAGCTGGAGGAGAAAGTGAACGCCGAGGCCTGGCGTCCCTACGTGCCGGCGCCGGTCCTTCGCGGCGTATCGCTCGACCTGGCCAGTCGCATCGTCGAATCGCGATCCGACCTTCCGGGAGTGGACGTATCGGCCACGCCCATGCGCTTCTATCCCGATTCGAGCACCTTGGCCCACATTCTGGGATATGTTTGGTCCGCGAACGAGTCCGATGTCGCCCGTCTGAGGAAGCTGGGCGTAGCGGCGCCCAAGTTCGTTGGAAAGCTGGGCATCGAATACGCGCACGAGACGTTGCTCATGGGCACCTACGGTCAGGAGCGGATCGAGGTGGACGCCAAGGGCCGGCCGTTGCGTTTGGTGGGCCGTGACAGCGCGTTGCCAGGGGCTCAGGTTCGGCTCACCGTGAGCTTGGACCTGCAACGCTACGCCATGACGGCCCTTGGCGGGCGCAAGGGTGCGGTGGTTGCCTAGGACCCGCGGACGGGCGAGGTCTTGGCCATGGTCAGCGCCCCGACCTACGATGCCGGTCTCTTCGAAGGGGGCATCTCGCAGGCGGCTTACCAAGCGCTCTCCAACGATCCGGACAAGCCGTTCGTGAACCGGGCGATCCGGGGCCTCTACAGCCCGGGTTCGACGTTCAAGATCGTTACGACGTTGGCCGCGGTACGGGCGGGCGTGTTCGATGTGTCCCGGCCGAACCCCTGTCCGGGCTACTATCAAGTGGGCAACCGGCGCGTGCGTTGCATGGGTGTCCACGGGAGCATCAGCTTCATGCGGGCGTTCGAACGGTCGTGCAACACGTACTTTATTGACCTTGCCATGCGGGCGGGCATCGAGAACCTGCGCGGCACGGCGTTCGAAGTCGGGCTGGGCCACCCGACCGGGATTGACCTCGTGGGCGAGTCGGGCGGCATTTTCCCGACCGACGATTGGGTCAAGAAGTGGCGTCCCGACGGCAAGTGGTACCCCGGCGATACGGCCAATGTGGCGATCGGCCAAGGCGAAGTGTCGGCCACCCCGCTCCAGATGGCGTGCATTGCGGCCCTCATCGCCAACGGTGGCAAGAGCTATCGGCCGCACTTCGTGCGCTCCTTCACCGATCCGTTGACGCACAAGGAGCAAACGATCCAGCCGGAGGTCTTGGCCGACATCGCTGCGCCGGGCCTGGTCTGGTCGTCGCTGCGGCAGGCGATGGGCCAGGTGATCGCTTCCGGTACGGCTCGATCAGCGGCGATTTCAGGTCTGTCGTGGGGCGGAAAGACGGGTTCGACCGAGACGCGCCGCGATCGCAAGACGCACAGCTGGTTCATCGGGTTTGCGCCACTGAACGACCCCCAGATCGCCGTCGCAGTGCTCGTGGAGGATGCGGGCCACGGAGGCGAGATCGCCGCCCCGATCGCTCGGGACGTGGTGCGCGCCTATCTTCAGGGGATTCCGGAGGTGGTGTTGCCGACCGACCCGCCTGCCGACGCTCCCGTCAACTCTGCCCTGACGGCTGCCAGGTCGCTTGCCCTGGCCCGCCAGTCCTCTGCCGACCCGAGGTCGTAATCCGCAAGCAGGTTGGCGATGGCGATCCCCTCGGTCAGGGTGGCCTCCGCCTTGTCCCGGCCTATGCCTGCGAATTGCTGTTCGCCCGCCTTGAGGGCCCGGATCACCAAGGGACACGTCGTGCTGGCGAACGCCAGGTAGCCCGGCAGGGCGGCCTTGAGTTCGCCCAGACGCTCGTCGCCTTCGGTCCGTTGGGCCAGCCAGTAGCGTGCGCGATAGGTTTCCATGGGGATCACCTCGGGGAGCGAACGCACTCGGAAGTATGGTGTGCTTTCGACGGCGATCATCCGGCGTGCCATCTCGGTGGCTTTGTCGTAGGCTTCCAGCGAGACGTAAAGATCGCGCAGCTGCTCCATCGTCGTCAAATCGTTCGGGTCGCGGACCAGAGCCAGATTCATCGCTGCCTCGGCTCCAGATCGGTCGTTTGCGGCGATTCTGGCCCGAGCCAGGGCGCGCAGGTGTCGGCCTGTCGGTGCGAGCGCGGCGGCGTGCTCGAGGTCGGCGAGCGCTCTCGAAGGCTCCGCCACAGCCGATCGCAGGTACCAGTACTCGCCGTGCCAACCCGCGGTCCCTTCCAAGGATGAGGCCAACCCGCGCGCGGTCGCTGAGTCGCCTGCGGCGATGGCATAGCGGAAGCGCACCTTTTGCAGCTCGACTGAAGCGAGATGGACCATCAGCAACGCGAGGACGCCAGCAATGGCGGCGAACCCCCAGCGCTGGCCCTTCGGTGTGAACTCGGGGCTCGGGCCATCCACGGCCATGTTCAGCCCCACGCCCAGCAAGAGGAACACGAGGAAGCCCAGACCGAAGTAGTACAGGTCGCTGTCCACCAGGTTGTGCGCTCCGCTGGCGGCGATAGCGGCGACCAACCCTGCGCGGGGCCAGTGGTGCCCGAACCAGGCGCTTCGGGAGTGGCGGAGCACCCGAATCAAAGCGAGAAGCACGATGGCGATCACGGCCAGAGGCGCGAGAATGCCCGCCTCGACCCCCAGCTGCAGGAACGAGTTGTGGGCCATCACCGTCTTCGTCGTCAGACCCGAGCGGGCGGACTCTTGCGGGTAGGTGCCGATACCGAACCCCATCGGACGTTCCTTCATCAGCGCAACGGCACCCTTCCAGAGGTTGGAACGGAACTCGCCCGATTGTTCGGCCGTGGCTTGAGCGTTCGACAGTCTGCCAAACACTCCGGACGACGCGGTTCCGGTTGGAGCCGGCTGCGCCCGCATCGCGAACGCCAACACCGCCACGGCGACCAAAGGTACGACAACCGCCAGCCCGCGTTTGAGCGACGCTCCCGCGGGTTTGGTGAACAACGCGACGCCGACCAGCGCCACCAGCCCGACCCCCGCGGCCAGATAGGCTCCCTTGGATTGCGTGAGCAGCATCGCGAACCAGATCACCACGGCAACCGCACCGGCCGCCCATGCGGCGATCCGCTCCAACGTAGCGGTAAGTGCAAGTGCCAGAAAGCCCCCGATCAACAGCAGTCCCGCCAGCGCGTTCGGATTCATCCAGGACGAGAAGATGCGCCACGTCGGGTCGTGGGCTTTCATCCCGACGTATTCCTGCACACCCATCGCAGCGACCCATGCCGTGCCGGCCACGATGGCGCCCAAGACCAGAACTGGGCCGCGCCGCCGCCCGCAGAGGACCATTCCCGCCGCCATTGCGCCCAGGTAAGCGAACCACTCGACCAGCACCAGCAGGCTGGAACTCTTGAAGCTGGACTGCATGAGCGAAGCGACAAGCGAAATCGCTAGAACCCCGCAGGCGATGGCCAACGGAAGCGGAGGCGTCGGCGTGACCGAGCGTTGGGCCCAGGCCAAGGCGAGTCCCAGAAGGGCTGGCAACGCGATCAACGTGTGGGCCAACGCTGCGCCTTCGGGGGCGCCCAGCAACGCAAAAATGCCGGGGTATTCGGGCGACGACGGCATCGCGTCAACCGAAACGTAGCCGCCGAGCACGGGGGCGAGGACTGCCGACAGGAGCAGCAAGAAGAAGGGAAGCGCGCGACGCACCGTCATCGTTTGAGGCGACTTCTCCATCGTTGAGCGTAGTTCTTGGCGATGAACACGCTGGCGCGGGCCGTGAGGGCCGCACCGGCGAATGCCAGCGCCGCAGGGCGTGCCAAAAGCGGCATATCGGGCACCATGTTCTTGCGGAAGAACTGGAACATGGAT
>JACFNW010000023.1 GCA_019454665.1 Fimbriimonadaceae bacterium
CATGCCGATTTTGGACGTGGACAAGGCCAAGACGGTCATCGTGAGCAAGCGCGGCATGGGCGCGGGGTTTGCGGGCGTCGAGAACGACCTGTTCCTGAACGACAACACGGTGATGGTGTTCGGCAACGCGAAGGGCACGATCGGCAAGATCACGGCGGCGTTGGACTCGCACTAGGCTGGCAACGAAGAAAAAGTCTCCAGGGGCTTGACAGACACCTCGCATTGGTACTATAGTACCAATCATGAAGCGCGGTTCGATCTCTGGAGGCTTGGCGTTAGCGGTCACCTGTTGTCTGTCGGGTGGGTTGGTGCTGGGTCTCGGGGTCGTTTCGTCGGCTCGTTCCCAGGCTTGGCGGCTCGAACAGGCGCGGCCTTCGGTCCCGCCGAATCCAGAACTCGGCACACGGGTCGAACTTCGGCCCGAGCGGTTCCTCGGCGACCCGCCCGCCGGCCCTCTGCTCGTCGTTCTGGCGGGTGCGTGTTCGACGTGCAGCAGCGAGCCCGTCCAACCGGTGGCGGGGCTTGATCAGGAGTCGTTTTCTCGGGTCGTCGTGGTGGTCCAAGGGCCGCCTGAGGAGGTCGCGAAGTGGCGCGAGCGAGTCCCCGAGCCGGCGCACCTCTATGCCGATGAAGACGGTGCGGTCACGGCCGCCCTGGCGCCCCGGTTCCTGCCGCGCAGCCACGCCGTGTCCGCCGAGGGACGGTTGATCGGCTTTCAGGCCACACCGCTCGACGATCCCAACCTCGCGTTCGGAGGCCGCTCGTGAAGCGCGGCGTCACGTTGGTCGAGCTGCTCGTCGTCGCCGCGATCGTCGCCGTTTTGGCGGCGCTCGTGTCGCCCGCTCTGTTCGGCGCGGTCGAACGTGGCCGCACAACGAACTGCGTCAACCATCTGCGACAGGTCCATCTCGCACTGGCGCTTTACCGGGAAGACCACGGTGGGGCGACCGAAGGGTCGGCAACGGCGATGGGCTACCCGCCGTTCCTGACGTTTGCGGTTCGCGACCGGCTCGATCCCCGGCTGCTCCACTGTCCGCGAACGCCGAACGAGTACATCCAAAGCCCCGGGGCCGTCGGCTACATCCTGATGGCCGTTGATCGCCAGCCGGCCACGCCCCGGACCGATTTCGCCGCCCACGTGGCCCGCGTCCATTCCGCCGCCATCGAAGTGGTGGACGTCAACCACAAGACCCCGACCACCGATTTGCACGCTCCCCTCACCACGAAACACGCCTTCGGATTGACTGTAGGCGGGTCCCTCGTCACCCGCACCAAGCGCGGCGATTGGGGCGACCTGCGCTGGTGGGAACGTGCCGAGTGAAAACCATGAGACTGAAGAAACTCCTGATCGCCACCCTCGTCGGATGCGCCGTGTTGGCGTCGCCCTACCCGTGCAACTGGAACTTCGCGCCCGGTTCGTGCGAGAGCACGGACGATTGCACCCCCACCGAATACGGACCCTCCTCGTTCGTGTGCTACACGCCGGCGAGCGGAGGATGCTGCATGTGCGAGAGCACCCCCGCCCTCTGCGGCAGCAAACCGGTCACGATCCGCTACAAACGCTTCTTCACGGGCCTCAGTTGCAACCTCGGGGAGAATTGCGAAGGCTGAACCTGCTCTGGACAGCCTTGGCTGCCATCGGCTTGGTCGCGACGTGGATCGCAGCCAACCACCGTCCGCCTGGGCTGGAAGACCACGCGCTCCGCGTCGCCAAGGCGTTCGTCCAAGGCGACGCGGCTACCCTGGTCGGTTACGCCGATCCCGACGAACTGAGAAAAGTCGGCCTCGATCGCGCGAAGGCGGAACGACTGATCGCCGAGCTGGTCGCCCCGCGCGTCAAGCAATGGCAAGACCTCGAGCCCACGATCGAAGCGCAGGTGCTGGCCCTTGGGGCCCAAGGCGTCGCCAGGGTCCACTGGAAGGGCCAGGGACGCGAGGCCGCGCTGATGTTCGAAGTCGAGCCCACCGATCACGGCCCCCGAAGCCGCCTCGTCTACCACGTGGTGCGCGCCTGGGACCTCGAGCATCAGCGGCTGCACCCGAACCCCTCGCTTCAAGCCACCCCCGAAGGCCGGCTGGCTGGCTTGGCCAGGGATCGCCACACGCTTTCGAAACTGGGTGTCCACGGCATCGCGAAGCGAGACCTCGCCGAACCGATCGCCTCGTGGGACGCCATGGAGCGGATCTGGCGATCCGCACCCTCCCTCGCCAAGACCTTGAACCGGGCCGCCGAAACGACGAACGACCCGGGATAAAGGAGAGGTCCGAGCGGTGGCGAATCTTTCGCCCATAGGTACCTCGCCATGGGCGGCACTCTCTCAAAGCTCATCTTGGACGTCGCGGACTTGGACCGCTCTCTGGAGTTCTACTCCGGCGTCCTGGGCTTGCGCGTGGCATCCACCGACACGTGGGATGGCCACCGAGTGGCGCGGCTCCTCGCCGGAACCGCCGAAATCCTCCTGCTCCAGCAACCCAAGCACGAGCAGAACCCCGCGCTCGATCGGAGCGGCGGACTGGTCATCAACCTTATGGTGAGCGGCTTGGCCGAACTCGCCAAGGCCATCGAACTCAGCCGGTTCCACGTGTTGCGCGGACTTCAAAACGCCCTTTGGGGCGAACGCACCTTCCTCGTCGCCGACCCCGACGGCTATGCCGTCCTGCTCAGCGAACCCGTCGAGACCATCCACTGACGACGATGGAACGCGGAAGGTACTGGGGATGGCTGGTCGGGGGAGTCCTTCTCGGCTTGGTCGGCGGGTGGTTCTATGCGATCCGGCACCCCGGTTCGCGCGACCTCTACGATCTGGCCTATGGCTTCGGAGCATACATTCGCGAACTGGCCACGCATGGCGCTTACCGGGCCGTGTTCGAGAACCATCCCACCTATGGGCCCATCGAGTTCCGCACCAGCCGGATGCCCCTGATTCCGGTGCTTGGGGCTTTCGCGTCGCTGTTCGGGCGCGAGGTGGTGTGGCTTTATCTGATCAAGAATGCCGCCGCCCTGGCGCTTCTGGCCTGGGCGCTCGCGGCCGCACGGGAGTCGTCCGCGTTCCGCGCGCGCTACGTCTTGCCGCTGGTTGTGTTTCTCTTGGTGCCGACCCATGCGGCGGTGCTGTTCGCCGTGGATTTCGAGGAAGGCTACGTCCTGCCCCTCCTCTGCGCTTCGCTCCTGCTGGCCACTCTGCCCGCCGACCGAATGACCCGGGGCCGAGTGGTCGGACTCGCGTTGGCTCTGGCGGCGATGGTCTTGCTCAAGAGTTCGCTGCTCTTGGTGGCCGGTGTGCTGGCTGTGGCTGCCCTGCTCAGGCCGAGGGCGGCGGGCGTGTCGCGGGCCATGCCGATGTTGGGATTGGTGGCGGCGAGTGTGGCTTGGGGGTGGTTCGGCTTTCTGGCGAGCGGGCGCTGGGCGATCGGAGGAGATGCTTCGAGCGGCAACGGCCCCAACTTCTACAAGGCCAACAACCCGCACACCCTCGACTACTACCCCCTGCGGCACCTCGACCTGCTCGACGAACGGGGCCTGACCAAGATCCAAGCCAGTTACAAGGACGAGTGGGACCTGCACGACACCACGATGCGGGAAGGCTGGGAGTTCCGGCGCGACCATCCAGAAGCGG
Source organism: Fimbriimonadaceae bacterium (assembly GCA_019454665.1). Lineage (GTDB taxonomy): Bacteria > Armatimonadota > Fimbriimonadia > Fimbriimonadales > Fimbriimonadaceae > UBA2387. The sequence goes on from JACFNW010000023.1 coordinate 3,618, forward strand.
TCGGCGAGATGAACCGTCGCAAGGCGTTCTCGATGTTTCTGCGCACGACTCCCGCCTACTTCATGGAGCCCGTTCCCGAGCGGCTTGGCCAAGACTATCGGCTTTGGGTGGCGCGCCTTGCGCAATGGCTTGGACTGGCTGTGGTGGTCTGGGGGCTCTTGCCGCGACGGAGCGCGATGGCTCGGCGGGTGGCGCTCGCGACCCTGGGTGTCTACGCCGCGTACCTGGTCCCTTACGTGTTGGGGTTCGTGTACGAACGTCATTTGACGCCGCTCATCGCGACATCGCTGTTCGCCGCCATGCTGATCTGGTCGAACCCGCGAGACTAGGCCAAGTGGAGTTCGTTGCCTAACGTGTGGTCCAGCGCCGCCCAAAGGTTCAGGTCGATCTCGGGGAACGGGGCGTCCTTCTGCTCGCAATCCTCAAGGAACGCCTGCTCGCCCAACGTGAGCGGCGAGCCGTCCTTGACTCGGCGAGCGAGGTCGGCGAGGCGGCCGAAGCGGTCAATGTGATCCTCGAAGCGGACCTCGGAATAGTCGCGGGCGGATTGCGTCGAGATCAAGAACTGCCAGTCGGAGGCTTCGGCCAGCAGGAGTTCGCGCGCGCATTGCTCGGCGATGCGCTTGGGCAAGCCGGTCCGGCACTCCTGCGCCAAGGCGATCATGGCCTTCTGCGCGGCATGGAGTTTGGGCCAGGTCCACGCGTTCTCTTCGTTGAGCCACACGAAGTGGTAGCCGCCCTCGCCCCACGAGCCTTCGGGGAGAGTGATCGTCGCCGCGGGCGGCTCGAGGTCGAGCAGTTCGCCTCCCGTGACGCATTGCAGATCGGGGTCGTTGTGCATGCGCAAGGCGCACTCGTAGAGGAACTCGGGCCCTTCCCACCACCAGTGGCCGAACAACTCGGTGTCGTACATGGCGACCACGGTTCCCAGTCGGTCCTTGCTGCCTTTGTATTGGGCCAGCGTGCTCTTCAGGGTCTGCACGAAGTCTTCGGCGTGGTTCGGGATCTGTTCGTAGGCTTCCCAGGGGTTGTAGGGCCGCTTGGCGCCGAGGTCGCGCTTGTCCTCGCTGATCGCCCAGTAGCGCAGGCGGCCGGGATACAACTGCTTGTGGAACTCCAGGTAGCGGGCGTCGCCGGGGTAGCCGTGGTCGCCCGACCACACCTTGACCGTGGTCTCGGGGTCGCGGGCGTAGAGTTGGACGCCGTTCGGCAGGGAATAGCGCTCGTACTCGCTGCGCTCCTCGGGGGGCGGGGTGAAGTACTTGGCGCTTCGCGCGAACAACTCGGCGAGTTGGGGGAACTTGCCCGCATAGGTGCCGAGCGGCGCGCCGCCGCGGATCATGTGCGAATCCACGAAGAAGTACTCGAGGCCGTTCTCTTTGAGAAAATGCTCGACGCCCTTGCGCGCCCAGGGTTCCTCGTCGGCGACGGGCGACTTCCAGGCGTAGGCCGGGCGATAGGCGCATTCGGGGAGCCAGATGCCGCGCGGGGGTTTGCCGAAGCGCTTGGTGTGGCTGGAGACGGCCAGCTTGACTTGGGCCTGGACGGACTCTTCGGTCGCCAACAGGGGGAGATAGCCGTGCGTGGCGCCGCACGTGATGATCTCGATGCTGCCTTGTTCTTGGTAGTAGCGGAAGCCCTCGCAGATCGAGCGGCCCCATTGGTGCTTGAACTGGACGAGTTGCCGCGTGTACCACCGCTGCCACATGTGGGCGAGGCCCTCCATCCAGAGCGGCCCCTCGATCTGAAATCGCCGCTGGTCGGCGATGGCGAAGTCGATCTTGGACTGGCAGTAGTCTTCGAAGCCGTCCTTGAACGCCGGATCGTCGAGTTGCTCGGCGAGGATCGGCGTGAGGTTGATCGTCCAGCGCGGCCGGATGTCCTGTTGCAGGAGCCTATCGAGGGCGTGCAGGATGGGCAAGTAGCACTCGGCCGCGCTCTCGTTGATCCAGTCGCTGCCGTGCGGCGATTTGCCGTGCGAGAGCACATAGGGCATGTGCGAGTGGAGGCACAGCAGGAATCTGCCGACGGGCATGGTTCATTGTAGCCGAGCCGACGGGTTCAGGCGCGCCGACGGCGCCCTAGATAGGCCACGGCGGTTCCAAAGGCGATGAGCGCCACGCCATAGTGCCAGGGCTTGGGGGCAAAAGGCTCGGCATGGTTCTTGGCCACGATCGTTTCGCTTTGTTGAACCTCCCTCAGGGCGTCGAGGTCGAGCCACTCGCCGGTCCATTCGTAGGGGACCTCCTCGCCCAGCCGTTTGTCCAGGACGTGCGTGCCGACGGGTATGCCCAGGTTCCGATCAACAGCGGTTTCTTCGATCTGCGACTCGGGGGTGTACAGCAGATCCTGGGCCACAGCGCCATCCGGTCGGAATCGGGTCAAGCGAACGCTGGCGAAGGATAGCTTGCCGTTGGCGATCCGCCCGTCGGTCAAATCGTATCGTTCGTTCAGGAACCAGGACTTGTCGGTGAATTGGCGATGATAATCTACCCGGGAAACTTTGGAACGGTTCTCATCGGCAAAGTGGACTTCCATCCTGGCTTGGTACGGTTCCAATTCGAATGCCTTCACCGTCGTGGTGTAGACGTCCACGGGGAGTCCGTCCGACACGCGCTTTGCGACCGGTGCACTCTCTGCCAACCGCCGTCCAAGCACGAACTGGCTTGCGATGGAGCCGACGATGGACAAGCGCTGATCGGGGAACACACGCGCGATGCGTTCGCCTTGAATCCAAAACATCGAGGCCCCATCGCGGTACACCTGCTTCTCGGTGCATTGGCCGGCGCCGAGCACGGGTGCGGGATGCTCCGACACCATCCATCCGTCGCCGACGGCGATCTTGGCCTTCCCCTCGACGGTCCTGCCCTTTCGGGCTTCCTGCGCGGCGCGGATCAAGAACTCTCCGTTGCGCTCGACGGTCTCCTTGGGAACTCCTGCGAGCCGGAGGGCCCGCGAAGTATCGCTCGCTTCTTTTGCGGGAGATCTCGGGTCCTCGACGGGCGGAGTCGTAAAAGTGACGCGATACACCCAAGCGTCGGCTTGAGCCGAGTTAGCCAGCGCGATGGCGGCGGCAAGAACGACGGTTACATGTTGCTTGTTACACATACTTCATCCGGCCATGGAAGATTGGTGAAGATGCCGCTGCCGTACATGCTGCAGACGCAACCCGATCCGGTTTGGGCGCATTGTCCTTGTTCCGACGAGTACATGCCGGAAGACCCCGCAATGTCGCACCGCTTCCAAAGTTGTGTCTCGCATGTGTAGTCGGTGACAGTGGCTTGATGGCAGACTACAGGGCTGGTACACGTGCTCGGACAGGAGGTCTTCACAACCTTCGTTCCATACTTGCACTTTTGGCAGAGGCCCGCATATGCCTTCGTGACGCTCAGGGCCAGGAACGTCGACAACAGGCCGAGAACAGCCAAAACGAAGAGTAGTTTGTCGTGCTTCATGATGTCCTCGTGGAGCCCAGTGGGCTCAGTCGTTGATTTCTCGATGAACAGTGAACTGATATTCGTGATTCGAGTTGAAAGGCACATCTCCGATGAGCCCGCGAAACTGGACTGTGGCGATATGTTTGCCGACCGCTAGGTGGCTCGGATCGGTCACGATGGTGAATGGGCGTCGGCTGAAGGGCTGCACCTCAATGATTTGCCGGCTTCTGTCGTCGCAACCACAGCCGGAGAGAACGACCTCGAGCAATAGATGTTGCCGGCGCACGTTCCATACCTCAACTTGAGTCTCCAAGACCTCGTCCCCGTCAATGCGCCCCAAGTCTCGCGGTGCCCCCTCCAAAATAAAGGGGTGAGGCGAACTCTCAATCATCGCGCCGTAGGCAACAACCAACGAACCTGCTATGATCGAGAGCGAAGCGCTTCGCCGAGCCCAAGCCGACATGGATTCAGTTTCCGCCAGGGTTCTCGTCGCATTGTTCTTCCGGGTTGGAAGCCAAGGCGGTCGCCGAAAAGACCATCGTCGCTCCAAGCCCAATCGCCAAGAGTGCCACGAAAGCATTCCACAATTTCATATGTGCGTTCTCCTCGGATCCCAATCTGGGACCATCTTCGGGTATTCTATCATCTCTGTTCCGCGCCGTCAAGGCTTTTTGGAGAAATGTTCAGATTCTCTTTATGGAGGCAACTCGATTGGGTCTGGTTCAGGCTCGTGCTCGCCTCTGTCGGGCTGTTCGTGACTCTCCATCTTAGCCTCCACGTAGCCGGAGTGCTGCCAGCCGTTTGCAGGAGCGGCGAAGGGTGCGTTCCGGTCCTTCGCAGTTCGTGGAGCAACGTCTTTGGGATTCCCGTCGCCAGTTGGGGGTTGGTCGCTTATCTCGGCCTGTTCGTCGTGAACGCAAGATTGAGCGTCAGGGGGTACAGCGCCCCATGGAACGCAGCATCTTATGCCGTCAGTGGAGTGGGTGCCTTGGCCAGTGCGTTGTTGACCGGCTATTCTACGAGCGTCCTGCGGTCCATCTGCTCGTGGTGTTTGGTTTCCGGTGTCGCGTTCTGCTCGTTGCTGTTGGCGCACGCCTTGGAGGCTGTCCGGGCGGAAAGGGTCGAAGTGGCGAAGCGCCCCTTGATTCAGCCCGCATTCCTGCTGCTCGGAGTAGCGGCGTCCATTGGTGCAGCCACCGTGTCCTCGACGTTCCTGGGCGCGGATGCCGAGGTGGCCCGCACCATAGCCTCGACACCCTCAGGCGCGTTGGCGCCGAACCAAAGGCCCTCGTTCGGAGACGTGACGGCGGACGCGAAGGTGGTCGTCATGGGTGAACTTTCGTGTCCTGCCTGCAAAGACGCCTTGGGTCGCTTGATGAACCTGAGCGACGCCGGTGGCGGGTTCGGAGTGGTCTTTCGGCACGGGCTGTTGCGCGCCAGCGGCGATGAACTGGCTGTCGCGGTCCACCTTGAATCGGCGCATCGGGCCGGGAAGTTCGCGAGTTGGCTTCGGAGAGCGCTGGCCGCCGAGGAACTGAGCGTGGCGCGCTCCTCGGAGATTTTGCATCGGGAAGGCGTTCCGCCCGACTATAGGCTGCGCTCGGTCGTCTTGGAGGAATCCACCTGGGTTCGTTCGCTCGGAGTGCGGCACAGCCCCGTGTTGATACTCATCGAGCCTGGACACCGGCCGACCGTAGCCGGTCTTAGGGAGGTCGAGGCGCGGATCGCGTTTTGGCAGCAAAGGGCACAGTGAGACGATGCGAAGCGTGTCGCTGTCTGCGGCGGAGCCCCAAGGATGCCAGGTCTGAGCGGGTCTTGGTGTGTCGTTGGTTGTTGTGTCTGGTCCCCGCCAGACCGTGATCCCACCAGCGAAACCCGCACGGCCTGCCGGGCAGAAACGCCTGCAACCGACGAAAGAGTAACCGGGCCCGGTCAGGCCGTGGCACCCCGTTTGAAACAGCGAAACGCGCACGGCCTGCCGGGCAGAAACGTTCGGCACCCAACGAAGAGCAACCCTGCCCGGTCAGGCCGTGGCACCCCGGTTTGAACCCTTCCACCTAGCTGCAACGCGCACAATGAGGCGATGCGAACCGAATGGCTGTCAGCCGCGCAAGCGCTGGACCGCGCACCCGATTGGGACGCGCTTCACGCGCGCGCCTCGGGCTCGCCGTTTCAGAGCCGCGCCTGGCAAACCGCCTGGTGGGAGACGTTCGCGCGGAGTGGTCAGGTCCGGGTGCTGACGGTCTGGGAGGGCGGCGACCTCTGCGCCTGGTTGCCGCTCTGGTTCGGCTTTGGTGTGGTTCGGGCCGCTGGGTTCGGCGTTTCGGACTTCCTCGACCCCCTGCTCGACCCCGACTCTCCGGGCGCGGCAGAGGCGCTCGTCGGCGAACTGGCCCGCCTCCGAACCACGGTCGTCGTCCCCGAAGCGCGTCCGGGTCGCTTTGCTGAGGCTCTTGCGGGAGCGGGTTGGGAGTGCGAGGACCAGTCCACCTGCCTGTCGCTCTCCCTCCCTGACACCTACGACCGCTTTCTCGCAGGGCTGAGCAAGAGCCTCCGCTACGATGCGCGGGCCCCGTATCGCAAGGCGTTCGTGGGCAAAGGGTATTCGGTCGAGTTCGCGAGCGACCTTCTCCACGGATACGACGCCTTGGAGCGGCTCCATCGGCTGCGGTGGCGGCAGCGCGGGCAGCCCGGCGTGTTCTGGGGGCGGACGTCGCGACTCCACCGGCGGTTCTTGAGCGACCCCCAAGGCGTGGGCGTCTGGATGCCCCTGCTGCTCTGTCGGGGCGAGCCGGTCGGGGCGGTTTACGCGTTCTCGGCCTCGGGAGCGTGCTGGTTCTATCAGGCGGGTTTCGATCCCGCTCACCGGTCGGTTTCGCCGGGGACGGTGCTGATCGCGGCGCTGGCCGAGCGGGCGATCGGTGAAGGGCTGTCGCGATTCGAGATGCTGCGCGGCGACGAGGGTTACAAGCGTCGCTGGCAACCGGATGAGGAGTTCCGGACTCGGTGGTGTGTGCTTCCCGGTCGGGCGGCGTGGGCGGAGCGGGCACGGTTCGCCGCCGAGCAGGCGATCAAGCGGAAGTTCGAAGGTGGAGGCGCCGAGCGGATTCGAACCGCTGAATGAGGGTTTTGCAGACCCTTCCCTTAGCCACTTGGGTACGGCGCCGCCGCTTGAAACCCGATTCTACCCGCCGCGAATCGGCGGTTCGTGACCGACGATTCAAGTATCCTGACTCCGCTGGGTGGCGTCCAATGGCTATAATGGCCATGAGGGACCCCTTGGCCCTGTCTGTTTGAGGAACCCATGATGTTCAAAGCAATCCATGTTTCTTCGCGCGTCGTCGCATGGAGCGTCCTGGCGACGGCTCTTGCAGCGAGTGCAGCGGCCCAGGGCCGGCCCGACATCCGCCAGGACACCCAGACGATCAAGTTCCCCGTGCTGGCCGAGACCGTCGGTCCGCGCGCGGTGGCCGAGTCGACCAGCAGGTTCTGGCCCCCGATCGTCGAGACGTACACGCCGATCCGGAGGGAACCGAAGAACCCCAGTTTCACACGGCGCAACGTGGACTTTGTGGACAACGGCCTGCGTCCGGGCGGACTCTTGCCGATCAAGCGCATTGACGACATCCAGACGAGATTCCCCGGGATTGATCAGACGGGCTATGTTCCACCTGACCCCACGATCGCCGTCGGCCCGAACCACGTCGTGGCGACGGTCAACTCTTCGCTGGCGTTCTTCAACAAGCACACGGGACAACGGTTGTTCCAGCAGGGCGCCGAAGGACCGACCGGCTGGTTTGGCTCGGTCGGTGCGGGCACGTTCGTGTTCGACCCCAAGGTGTTCTACGATCAGGTCAGCCAGCGGTTCTTCATGGTGTTTCTCGATCTGGACGAAGCCGCAAGGACGAGCAGTTTCTTGATCGCCGTCTCGGACGACCAAGACCCGATGGGCACTTGGTACAAGTGGAAGATCGACAACGAACTCACCATCGGCGGCAAGGAGATGTGGCTCGACTATCCCGGCTGGGGTCACAACAAGGATTTCGTGATCTGCGCCGGCGACATGATCGCCTACGACTTCACTGCCTCCGGAGGCCAGCAGTTCATGGCCCTGAGCAAGGCTCAGATGCTGTCGGGCGGGGCGCCGACCATCTTCAAGTTCAACGACCCGCAAGGCTGGGGTTCGCAGGTTGCCGCGATGCAGTCCGAAACGGCTAACGTCGTCTACGCGGCGACAACGGTGATTGACTTCAAGTTCACCAACTCTGTGGTGCGCATGTACGCGTTTTCCACGACTCCCAGCACCGTCTCCATGATCGCTCGGGATGTCCCGGTGCCTCCCTACATCAGCGCCACAGGCTACATCGCCGAATCCGCGGGTGGCCGTCTGCTCGACACGGTGTTTGGCAACCTCTTCAACGCAGTGTGGCGAGACGGCAAGTTCTATACCGTGCACACGACCACCAACACGGCCGAAACCGAAGCCAACGTGCGCTGGTACGCGTTCGACACCAGCGATTGGCCGGTCACGGGCACGCCTTCGCTCTGGCAGTCGGGAGAAATCCGCACTCCGGGCTTCTACAACTTCATGCCGGCCATCGGCGTTTCGGGCAACGGGGACGTCTCGGTCCTGTACACGCGGTCCAACGCAGGTACCGTGGCCGACATGATGCTCGCCGGCCGACGCGCCAACGACCCGCTGGGCACCATGTCCGAGCCAGTTCTGCTCAAGAGTTCGCTGGGCACCACCTATGGGTTCCCTGGGTTCAACCGCTGGGGCGACTACTTCATGGTCACCACCGACCCCGAGGACGATCAAGTGTTCTGGGGCGTGGGTCAGCTCGGCAAAACCAACGGCGACTGGACGACCGAGATCTTCACGTGGAAAATCTCCGACGCGGCTGGCTTCGACTTTGTTGACTTCGCCCCGTACAACATGGGCATGTACTTCGGTCGAGGCATCAACGGCTCGGTCGGCGATGCCGCCTCTTCCGAAGACATCTTCGTCCGTGTCGCGTCCCGATCCGGCGGACGAGTCGGTCAGGTGGCGGCAGTCGAGTTCGACTACAAGTTCGAGGGCTACGATCTCGCCGGTCTCCAAGCCCTTCAGGTGCGCGTCGAAGCCAACGGCCCGACGGGCACGACCATGATGTTGTACCTGTGGGACTACAACTCCAACCGGTACGTGCACATCAAGTCCTCGCCGCTCCGGCCGACCGACGACAACGAGGTCATCTACTCGAACAAGACCGACTTCGCCCGCTTCGTCAGCGGTACAGGCGATGTGAAGGTGCTGGTCCGGTCGGTGCGCCCCTACCGCCAGCAAGGCCGTGTTCTCCCTTCGCCGTACACGCTCGAGGTGGACCAGGCGATCGTGGGCGGCGGCTTCGCTACCCCCTGATCGGTCAGGCACGGCATACGTAGGAAGGGCCGATCCAACC
>JACFNW010000024.1 GCA_019454665.1 Fimbriimonadaceae bacterium
TTGGTCGCGACCCAGGAATCGCTCGATGGCGTTGCCGATGAGCTTGGGGTCGTTCGAGACCTTGACGTTGGCGATGGCGTTCACGGCAAGCGGAATGCCGCCCTTGGAGTAGGCGCCGCGCACGCTGATGGGAACCTCTAAAACGTTCATGGACATGACGTCCACCTTGCGGATCCAAGGAATCTCAAACGCGGCGCCGCCGAAAATGGGTCGGTAACCCCGCCGGCTCTCGCCTACGCGGCTTTTGCCGCCCGAGAGGATCAGCACCTTGTTGGGAGGGCAGATGCGGCGCAAACGCACCAGCATGCTGAACAGCGTCAGCATCACGACGGCCGCGACGAGCGCGGGAATCCAGTCCGATGCCTGCAGTAGTCTTTCGAAGTCCAATCTCGTTCTCCTGTGAGCCAGACATTCTGGATACGGAGCAGAACTCCTGCCGGTTGAGCCGTAGCGGCCCAAAGTTGCATTCGCAGGGCGGTCTGGGTCACGATGCAACGGTTCCGATGCCCGTCTTCGAGTTCCGTTGCGTCCAGTGCCGAAGTCGGTTCGCCAAACTGGTCGGCATGACCGCCGAGCCGGACGATTTGACCTGCCCCAAGTGCGGGTCGCCGGGGGCCGAACGCTTGGTCAGCCGATTCGTGCGCGGACGCAGCGACGACGACCGTGTGGACGAACTCGCCGACCGCGTCGAACTGATGGGCGAGCCCGAGAGTCCCAGTGCGATGCGCGGCTTGGTGCGCGAAATGGGCAAGGCGATGGAAGAAGACATGGCCGACGAAATGGAAGAACTCTACGAGGCCGATGTCTCGGGCGAATCGGTGGACGAAGACCTATGAAGAAAGCGGGAGACATCACCGTCATCTGCGGCAGCATGTTCGCAGGCAAAACCGAGGAACTCATCCGCCGCGCGCGACGCGCCCTCTACGCCAAACGCAAGGTCCAGGTGTTCAAACCCCGCGTGGACAGCCGCTATCACGAGTCCATGGTGGTGACCCACGAGGGAGTGCGGCACGAGGCGGTGCCCGTTTCCGGGGTCCGGGAGTTGGCCGAAGCGATCGCCGACGACACCGATGTCGTGCTGCTCGACGAGGCGCAGTTCTTCAGCAAGGACATCGTGCCTTTGGTTCAAGCGCTGGCTCGGTGCGGGCGCGACGTGATCGTGGCGGGGCTCGACCAGGATTTTCGACGCGAGCCGTTCGGCCCGATGCCCCAGCTGTTGGCGATCGCCGACGAGGTGGTGAAGTTGAGGGCGATCTGCATGAAGTCGGGCGACCCCGCCAGCCACACCTACCGGATCATTGACGGCAAACCGGCGGCAGCCGACGACCCGATCATCCTGATCGGCGCCACGGAGAGCTACGAGGCGCGCAGCCGAGCCGAGCATCGGCTGGCGGGCGAACCGCCTGTGCCTCGGGGACCAAAGCCTTGGCTCAAGCTGATCGAGCCCGCTGGGCGCAACAAGAAGGGTGGAAGAGCGAAGCCCCGAAAGCCCACGAGCTAGCAGGTTCTACCAGATTCTCTTGCAGGGCCTTTAGGGATGTTCGCTTGCCTTCCGAGAATTCAACTGCAACAGTCTGTGGACAACGCGTGAAGACCGGCGTTCTCCTCTGGGGAATCGGGTCGCTTCAGCCGATCATTTCGTCACGTCGCCCCAGGTCTGCTGGATTCGAAGAGCGCCAATGGTACAGCCGCATTTGAAGTCGCAAGAAACGCTCAACGACATCGCCACGAACACGGGCGATCTGCCGGCATTTCCGGCAGCGGCCCTGCAGATCATGCGGGAGTCCGAGTCGCCCACGTGTACAGCCGCACGCATCGCCGAGCTGATCAACCACGATCCGGCCCTGTGCGCCCGCGTGTTGCGATTGGCGAACAGTCCGTACTACGGCTTGGCGCGACAGGTGGCCGATGTTCAGGACGCCGTGGTGCTCCTCGGCTTGAGAAGCGTCCGCAACCTGGCGATGGTCGCGGCGACCTATGCCTGGATGTCCCAGCCGATCCGGGCCTACGACCTGCAGCCCAAGCAGATGTGGGTGAACGCGTTCGGCACGGCCAACATCGCCCAGGAAGTCGCCCGCATGGTGCGTGTGCCCGATGTGGACCACGTCTTCACCGCTGGTTTGTTGCACGATTTGGGGAAGATCGCTATCGGTCTTTGGCTCGAGAAGCGCGCCCACGGCACCGTTCGCGTGCTGGTGCGGCAACTGCTCCGCAAGAACGCCACGTTCGATTTGGTCGAGCGACAAGTCTTGGGCTTCACCCACGCCGACGCGGGGAGCTATCTGGCCGAGTTGTGGAACCTGCCCAAGTCCATCGTGGACGCCATCAAGTACCACCACGACCCAGACTTGTGCGATCCGGCCTCGAAGATCGTGGATTGCGTTCATGTCGGGATGGTGCTCAGCGAGAGCATGACCACCCAGATCCTCGCCGAGTTCGATGCCGAGGAAGGCGCGACGCCCGACGAGGCCGAGCCGGTTCTCGACCACAACGAGCCGCAACGACCGAACGAGGGCGCCATGTTGCGGCTGCGTCTGAAAGACGAAGATCTGACGGACCTGAAAGAACGGTGCCTCGTCGCATTCCGAGGCTACGCCCAGATGTTCGAAGACCCCGGCACGCGGCGCGCCGCATGACCTAAGCATCGGCGTCACAACCTCCGACAATTGCCGTTGGAGGCCCTGACGGTTTATCGAGTTGGGGCAAAGCGAATGGCTTCGATCAAGAGCAAGGCTTGGTGCGCGGATACTCCCGAGGTGGTCGTTTGAAGGCCGAGTACGTCAACCCCTTTGTGGCTGCCACCGGTCAGACGTTGCGAGAAGTGCTGGGTATCGCCGTTCGGCGCGGCGAGCCCGACGCCTTGGCAGAACTCGCCACCCATGAACAGGTCAACATCGCCATCGGCATCACGGGAGATGTCCAAGGCATGCTGATCGTCGGCATGTCGGTCCTCACCGCCGACCGAATCGCCAGCCAGATCACCCAACAACAGATCGTCACATTCGACCAAGTGGCCGCCCAAACCGTCGCCGAACTTTCGAACCGCATAGCGGACCACGCGATCATCGGGCTCGAGGACCACGGATACACGTGCGATGCCACACCGCCCACGGTGATTCGAGGCAAGAACGTGAAGATGGACACGATGGGCGTCGCAACGCTCAAACTTCCGTTCGATCTGGGCGAGCACGGCGAAGTGACCATCGCGCTCAGTCTTGGCGAGCGGTTGGAAGGCCTGCTCTCCGCGGCTTAGCGTGACCTTTTTGCTCGACCGCGCCGTCAAGTAGAGCATCGTACTGCGCGTCGAACGATGTCCGGCCCCCGCCATCGCGGCCGATGGCCGTCTCCCTTCTCGCTTCGTCGTCCGCGAGCGGGCCGTGTTCACTGGGGGTTCGTTCGAGGTCGTTCGCGAGCCAACGCCTTGGGTCAAGGACTACGACGCTTTGGAAGACGCCCTCCACTTGTTGCCGGCAAGGCACCGCCTGGAACGCTGGCTCGGACTGGTTGCGCTCCGCGGAGATTCGGTCGTCGGTACGTTGCTGGCTCTCGCCGACGATCCCACTTACGTCCCCCCGATCGGCGCCGAGGGCGTATGGGTGGCCGACATCCGTGTGGACCCTTCGGTGCGAGGCGCGGGGGTGGGTTCGGCGCTCTGGGCGGCAGCCGAGGCTTGGACGCTGGAAACGGGGCGGTGCGAGCTGTGGGTCGAGACGCAGGACGTCAACGTGCCCGCTTGTCGTTTCTATCAGAAGATGGGCTGTAGAGTCGCTTCGGTGGACGCTCGCGCCTACCCGCCGGAGTTGGGGGAGGCGCGGGTGATCTGGTTCAAGCGTATGGACGCTGGGCCTTAGGCCGCCTTGCACATCCAGCCGAATCGTGCTATGATGCTCGGAACCGGCGAATCGCCGGTCACAATTCCAACCCAGGAGGGGCCACGCAGCACACATGTTTACAGCAGAAACCGCCATCACGCTCGGCTCCTCGGCCGCGCGCTAAGCGAGACGAGGGAGCCGGGCAGCTCAATCCTCGACCCTTTGGTCGAGCCTGTCGCGGCATTCCCCGAGAGGCTTCGATCCCGCCCCTGAGCCGATCATTCGGCGCTTGAGGATCAGCAGCACCATTGTCTTTCGCTTTCGATGATGACGCGGCCGAACGTCGCCGCCGCCCTCGCCATTCGGGCAAGCACAAGTCCAAGGACCGCCCCGCCCACGACCCCAAAACCTCGACCGTCTCCGCACTCGTGCTCAGCCAGCAAGGGTCGCGGATCGAAGTCGCCCTCGACGGGACGACCGTGTTCGCGCAATGCCGCGTGCCCGGCGTCGTGCCCGGCGATCTCGTCCAACTCAAAGGGGACGCCTGGAACCGGCTCGTCGTCTCGATCTCGCCTCGCACGACCGAATTGCGGCGGCTGGGAGCGGACGGGCGCAAGGTCAAGCCCATCGCGGCCAACCTCGACCTCGGGGTCGTTGTTACCACCGTGACCGACCCGGCCTTCAAACCTCGCCTGATTGACCGCTATCTGGCCGCGTTCTGGCGCGGGGGAATGAAGCCCCTGATCGTGCTCAACAAGGTGGACCTGGGCACGGCCGACGAGCTGGCGCATGCCCGCAGCGAACTGGAGGCGTTCGCCGCCGTCGGGGTGCCTTGGTTCGAGGTTTCCTGCTCGACGGGTGACGGCATCGAGCCGCTGCGCGAAGCGTTGGTGGGCCAACTGTCGGTGCTGGTGGGCCACTCGGGGGTCGGCAAGTCGTCCCTGATGAACGCCCTGAGCGGCCACCGGCTCGCCGCAACGGGCCATGTGAACGAAGACACGGGCAAGGGGCGGCACACCACGACCACATCGCACTTGCGCGTCCTCCCCGGGGGCGCGCGCGTGATAGACACGCCGGGTGTCCGCACGTTCGCCGTGGACTTCGAATCCGCCGAGGAGGTGGAGGCGGCCTTCCCCGAGTTCGCCAGACATGCAAGGCGATGCGAACCCGGGTGTCGGCATCAAGGCGAAGAGGGGTGCGGCGTGGGCGAGGCGCTGGCGCGCGGCGAGATCCACCCGGGACGTTACAAGGCCTATCGGGGGCTGCTCGCGGAAACCACCGGCGAGCCCGATCCCACGTTCGGCGGGTTTGTTTGCGGCCATTGTGGTGCGGACGTCGTTCCCGATGGTGCGGGTTCGGGGCACCGCAACCACTGTCCGCGATGCCTGCACAGCCGCCATCTGGACACGCGGCCGGGCGACCGGGCGTCCGGATGCGGAGGGGACATGGAGCCCGTGGCCGTTTGGGTGCGGCGCGGCGGCGAGTGGGCGATCATCCACCGTTGCGGCCGCTGCGGGGCGTTCTCGTCGAACCGCATCGCGGCGGACGACAACCAGTTCGTGCTGCTCTCGCTTGGGGCGCGTGCGCTGGCGAACCCGCCGTTTCCCGTGGACCGGCTGGACCAGGAGGTGGTTTGAAGGTATCGTCCCAGCGTGGCGAAGCCCGCAGCCGACTCACCTTTGCGCCCGCTCATCGCGGCGGTCGAGTTCGTGGGCGAGTGCACGTTGATCGTCTGGGACGCGTTCCGCCGCCTGTTCGCCCGCCCGTTCGAGTGGCGCGAGACGCTGGCCCAGATGGCGTTCATCGGAGTCTCGTCCGTGCCCATCGTGGCGCTGACGAGTTTCTTCTCCGGCGCGGTCCTGGCGCTCTATGGGGCCGAGTTCTTGGTTCGGTTCGGGGCGGGATCGTTGGCGGGAGCGACCGTTGGCCTTTCGATGACCCGCGAGATCGCGCCCGTGTTGGCGGGGATCATGGTCGCGGGCCGGTGTGGTTCGGCGATGGCGGCCCAGATCGGCTCGATGGCGGTCACCGAGCAGCTCGATGCCCTTCGCATGCTCAGCGTCCATCCCACCAACTACCTGGTCATCCCGCGCATCTTGGCCGGCGTGCTCATGCTGCCCGTGCTCGCGCTGGTGGGCATGTACACGGGGGTGTTCGGGGGGCTTCTGGTGTCCCAGGCGAACGGTGTGCCCAGCGGGGCGTTCATCCAGTCCATCCAGCAGTACGTCGAGCCTTGGGACTTCATCGGCGGCATGTTGAAAATGCCCGTGTTCGGTCTGATCATCGCCGTCGTCGCGTGCCAACAGGGGTTGCGGACGAAGGGTGGCGCCGTGGGCGTCGGTCAGGCCACGACGCGTTGCGTCGTCATCTCGATGGTGCTGATCTACGTGGCCAACTACTTCCTGGCCGAACTCCTCTACTGAGGCTTGCCGAGTCACTCGCGGGCGATTTCTTCCCACCGGGGAATGGCCACAAGCGGCGGCAGAGCCGCAGACCAATCCGGGCGTCGCAAGGCCACCTTGGCTTCTCCGCGCAGGGGCGTGCGACCCGTCAAAACCATGTAGCCTGGCGTCTCCGCAGCACGCAACGACTCGATGTTGGCGATGGCCCGCGCGGTCACGGGATAGGCCGTCGCAAACGCCCACTCGAATCGTGCGTCGGCTTGGCTGGCGAATGCGAGGATCGTGTCCAGCCCGGCCGCTTCCGCGCTCACCCGCTGGTCGGAGTAGATTCGCACCTCGCTGGCCAGCGCGCGCAGAAAGTCGAGAGACGGCTTTTCGGCGGTCGGCATCCGGAAGATGGCTTCGCGCAGACTGGGGAGCGTCTCGACGATGGGTACGACGCGCGGCCCTAGGTCGCGATGGTAGCGCCACCGCACCAAGCCGCGCTCCGCGCACAAACCCGCTTGAAACATCGCCGCTTCCAGCCGACGCCGAGGCTCGGGGCACAACGCGCCCGCGATGGCGGCCAATGCCGTGCTGCGGCGCATGACCAGCGGGTCGTCCACCCAAGTGCGCCACGTGGTCCAGTCGCGCCGCCAGCGAAGCGAAGTCAGCAGGCTGTTGGGCTCGGAAGACGACTCCGTGTTGTCGAGGCACTGCGTCAGGAGGGCGTGCGCGGCGACCAGGTCCATGCCTCGGCCCCGCGCGTCGTAGGGCAGTTGCTGTCCGCTGAAGGGCTCGACCGAGAACGTCGTCTCGGTGAGGAAGGTCTGGAAGATGCGCCGTCCCTCGTCGCGCCGTTCGCCCGAACTGGCCGGCGAGAGCAGCGAGAGGGCGTACTCGAACAACGTCGGCGGGTCAATGGGCGAGGCGCTGCCGATGAGCGGTTCGCTTTCGCCGATCGCGATGCCTCTGCCTGCTGGGATGCGCCGGATCGGAAACCGCACGCGAACCTGACGTCCCGGAACGTAGCAGATTGGGCCGAACTCGTTCCACGCCTCGGTTTCGACCAGCGCCGGTTCGACCTCGATGCGATAGCCGCCCAGCGGGGCCAGGCGGAGCGGCGAGGGCGCCATCGCGCCGGGCTTGTCGAACTCCCAGACCGCAGTCAGGAACTCGGCTTCTTCGGTGAGGGTGAGTTGGGTGACCTTGGGCGCGTTCTGCGTCCAGAACGCCTCGTGCGCCTTGATGTCCTTGACCAGCCCGCCCAGCGTCGCCGCCGAGTTGGCCGAGTGGCCCTGCGTTCCGAGGGGTGCGATCACGTTGACCCAGCCTTGGAACGGCTCGGTGGACTCCACACGCCAATCGCCGGTACGGCCCGTCACCTGCAGGCCGAACGTCTTGGCCGAACCCACGAACAGCACCGGCGGCTGGTTGTCTCGGAAACTCAGCAGGATCCACTTGGCGTCGGGGGTGGGCGTGTTCACGCCCACCGAGCCGCCATCCCACGTGAGGAACGGGGCCGAGTTGCAGTTGAGCCGCAGCGAGACGCTCTCGCGAAAGTAGAGGCTGAAGCCCGGTGAGAGCAGGCTGGCGCGTAGCGTCGCCGGCCCGCCCTCCGAGCCGCCGAGCGTGACGTTGATCTCGGTTTCGTCGAGGGTCAGCGGCGTCCACTCCGGGCACTCGGCGGGAAAGCG
This sequence comes from Fimbriimonadaceae bacterium, assembly GCA_019454665.1. GTDB lineage: Bacteria > Armatimonadota > Fimbriimonadia > Fimbriimonadales > Fimbriimonadaceae > UBA2387. The sequence goes on from JACFNW010000024.1 coordinate 7,891, forward strand.
GAACGTGTCGGCGGAGGGGTGGTTGGTGCGGAATCCCGACCGATCCACCACGAATCCGGGCAACTGGGCGCGCTGGTGGTAGCCGAAACGCCCGAACGCCTGCCCGAACGCGGCTTGCACCAGCGTCACGAGCAGGAGGCTAGCGTAAAGTCGCCCCAAGGAACTGAACCCCAAGCCGCTTCGTGCGCGCGGACCACGCCAAACCGAGTTCGCGCTCGCCGATGCGGTAGCCGAGCATCAAGGCGTAGTCGCGGTACCGGTCGCCCAGGTATTGATCGAGCGTGTAACTCGCCGAGAGCCGCCAATCGCGGTGGAACCGGTAGCCCGCATCGCCCCAGTAGCTGATACGGTCGAGGTCGAGGCTCTTGCTGGCGAACAGCGACAGCGACGCGTTGCCGGAATGCATGAACCCCTGGGCAGAAACTCGGTGCCGGCCAATCACGAGACTGCTGAAACCGTCCTCTGCGTAGTCGTACGTGAGCGTCAGGCTCGAACGCGGCCCCAACTGCTGTGTGAGCATGAGGGTGGCGAACGTGGTCAGGCCCGAGAGCGAATTGCGCCCAGCGACCTTGCCGATGGAAGCCGTCGCGTTCAGCATCGTGTGCGGACCGATGCGCTGGGGCTGCATCTTGTTCCTTAGCCGGATGCCGTAAGACGACTGGCTGCCGCGCGCCAGGTCCGTCTCCCGCGAGGACTCGCTGGCCGTCAACCCGATGTGCATCTGGATGGGCAGCGAGCCCAACGGGATCGGGTTGGATTCGACGACGAGCGAAGCCTGTTGGGTCCGGTAGTGGACATCGCGCAGCGTGCTCGTCATGTTCCCGCTGAGCGTGGCTGTGAATCCATCGAACTGGCGGTTCACGCTCGCCGAACCGAAGATGCTGCGGTGGGCGGGCAGGTCCACTTGGACATAGCCCGTCGTCTGGCTGTCCAGGCGTTGCCAGTGGTGCGCGCCGACGCCCCAGTCGCTGCGGCCCAAGCCGCCCAACGTGAGGTTGCCGCGCGAGTCGTCGCCCTTGTTCCAATTGAGCTCGTAGTCGAGGAAGATGCCGCTCTGCGAGGTGGTCGTCCGCCCGTACTGGCCGCCCGACCGCAATCGGAGCAGGCTCGTCTCGCCAGGCTTCAGGCTCAGGTAGTACGGGTACGAGAGCGAAACCTGGTTGTAGTTGACCTGCAACACTTCCTCGGTGAACAGCGCCGCCCGCCCATCCAGGTTTACCTGAAGCAGGGGCATCTGCAAGACGCGCTTGCCGTCTATGTGCACCGAGGCTTTGTAGAAGTAGATCTCGCGGCCCTGATAGACCACGGCCTTGTCGCCCGAAACCAACTGAGGCGCGTCCCAAATGGGTTTGAACTCGAAGAGGGACGCGTCGCTCGGGCCGTCCACGGGGGCGATGGCTTCGCCGTTGATCGAGACGACGGCCGTGCGTTGTCGCGTTTCGCCTTCGACCGTCTCTTCGATCGTCGTGATGCCCGTGCCTTGCCGCTGACGCAAGTCGTAGCGGAGCACCGAGAAGTGGCGGTCAAAGCTCTTCCCCATGCGCAGCCGCGCCTTCTTGGCCACGAGCTCCTGCGACGACACGTCGTACTGCATGTCGTCGGCGTCCACGATCAGGTTCCGATATCGGAAGCTCACGCCTTGGTTGGGCTCGGTGGCTTCGAGCACGCGGTCGTCCATGCTGTATTTCAGGTACCCAGGCGCGACGATTTCGACGAAGTCGCTGGCGGAGGACAGCTGGCTCTTGTCGGCCACGAACTCGTAGACCAAGGTGGCCGTGGTGTTGTAGGTGAGGGCGTTGGCCGTCACCGTGGAGAGGCCGGGGACGCCGCTCGAGACCAGAATGGCTTGGGCAAGACCGTCCACCGTGCCGACCATGTTCTCGCGGAACGAGCCGAGCGTGGTGTAGAACAGGACTTGCGTGCCGTCGGGCACGAGCCGCCCGTTGCCGTCGCGAACTTCGGCCGTGATCGTGGACGTGCTTCGCCCGTCGGCCACCATCATCTGCGGAAAGCTTCGCAAGCGGATATAGGCGTTCTGAGAGAACGCCTGCGCCCCCACAAGGAGGAGCGCGAGAAGCACGAGCGCCTTGGCCAACAGATTCACGAGCCGGGTTGGTTGTACCTTCTCTGGGTTAGACGACGCTGGCCGCCCCTCGTTACCGTGGCGGAGCGAGTTCGATCAGGGCGGCGACGGCCTCGGCGTAACGCTTCCCTGCACCCAGGTTCGCCTGAACCAAGCCTCGCGCGGCATCGCCCATCTGCCGGCGCAACGCGGGGTCTTGCCGCAACGCCGTCAACTGGTCGGCGAGCGCTTCCGCATCCCCGCAGGTCACCGAGGCGCCCGCCTCCAGCGATGCCGCCGCGATGTCGCGGAAGTTGTGCATGTGCGGGCCGTGCAGCACGGGCTTGCCCAGGGCCAGTGGTTGCAGGATGTTCTGACCCCCGAGCCGGTCGAATCCGCCGCCGACGACCACGGCATCCGCCGCCGCGTAAACGCCGCCGAGTTCACCATAGGTGTCCAAAACCAAGTAGGGTGCAACGTTGCCCGAGGTTCTCAGGGCCGCCTCGCCGAACCGCGACGACGCCTTGGCCAGCACGTCCGGCGCACGCTCCAAGTGCCGAGGGGCATGCACCACCTTCACTTCGCCCGAACGCAACGCATCCCCGAACGCCCGCTCGAGTGCGGCGACCACCAGGTCTTCTTCCATCTCGCTGCGCGTCGAACCCACTACGACCACGAACGCCTCGCCCAGACCCAGTTCGGCCCGCCACCGAGGTCCTTCGTCGGCGATTTGGGCGGCCTCGTCGAACTTGGTGTTGCCCACCACGCGTACCTCGCCGGCCCCGAGGGCGCGGATGCGCTCGGCGTCGCCTTCGGTCTGCATCAGAGCGGCATCCACCTGGCGCAGCATCCAGCGATAGAGCGGCAACACCCAGCGCGAGCGGCGGAAGCTGCGGTCGCTGATCCGCCCGTTGACGAGCACCGTCTTGGCGTCGAACGCCTTGGCCGCCCACAGGAAGTTGGGCCACAATTCGGTCTCCATGATCGCGACCACCTCGGGCCGCACGCGCGTCATCGCCGCCATCTGGAACCGCACCACGTCCACGGGGAAGTAGACGAGGTGCTTGACATATGGCATCGCCTTGTCCCTAGCGGTCGCGTGCCCCGAACTGGTCGTCACGCTCAGCACGATGTCGTGGCTGGGCAATCGCTCGCGCAGCCCCTTAAGGAACGGCAACGCGGCCATCACCTCGCCCACCGAGACGGCATGCACCCAGATGCGGCGGCTGTCCTTGGTGGCCCGAAACGGGAAGTCGCCCGCCCGCTCGGCCCAGTTGGGCTTCTCGGCGCGCCGGCTGCTGCGCCACAACATCACCGGCGCCCAGAGCGGCGCCAGCAGCGAGAGGACGAGGTTGTAGAGGAGAAACACGCTATCGAAGGGTTCGCCCGGTCAGGCGCTGGAACGCCTCCAGGTACTTGCTGCGGGTCTGCTCGACGATGGTCTCGGGCAACTCGGGTCCGGGCGGCATCTTGTCCCAGTCCAGCGTCTCCAGATAGTCGCGGACGAACTGCTTGTCGTAGCTGGGCGGCGAGCCGCCGGGACGATACTGCGAGGCCTCCCAGAAGCGCGAACTGTCGGGCGTCAAGGCCTCGTCGATCCAGATGAGGCCGTCGTCGGTCAGGCCGAACTCGAACTTCGTGTCGGCCAGGATGATGCCCCGGTTCTCGGCGTGCGAGGCGGCGCGCGAGTAGATCTCCAGCGTCCAATCGCGCACCTGCTCGGCCACCTCGTGTCCGACGCGATCGGCGGCCTCGGCGAACGAGATGTTCTGGTCGTGCCCGGTTTCTGCCTTGGTGGCGGGCGTGAAGATGGGCTCGGCGAGCTTCTGCGCCTCGATGAGCCCATTGGGAAGTCCCAACCCGTACGTGTCGCCGCCCGCCTTGTAGTCCTTGTAGAGCGAGCCGAGGATGTAGCCGCGCGCCACGCACTCGATGGTCAATGGCGTCGCCTTCTTGGCGAGAGTGCAACGGCCGTCGAGGTCGGGGTGCCACATGCCGAGGTGACGCTCGATCTCGGCATCGTCGGTCGAGACCACGTGGTTCGGGCAAATCCGTTCGTATTTGTCGAACCAGAACGCGCTCATCTGGTTGAGCACGCGCCCCTTGTCGGGGATGCCGTTGGCCATCACGACATCGAACGCGCTGATGCGGTCGGTGGCCACGACGAGGACGAGCGGCCCCAGGTCGTACACCTCGCGCACCTTGCCGCGTTTGGGGGGGGGCATTCCGGGAAGATGCGTCGAGAGCAGGGCGTCCATCCTGAAGGGATTATGGC
>JACFNW010000025.1 GCA_019454665.1 Fimbriimonadaceae bacterium
TCCCGGTCTTGTACTTGTCCGTCTTGTCGCCCATGCGGATGGTCACCGTCTTGCGCGAGTTGCGCAGGACGTCGCCGTAAAGGTCCGAGTAGAAGTTGAGCGCGTACATGCGGGTCCGTTCGATTCTACACCGCGCCGTGGTCCTCGAACCGAACCGTGGCTCCCATTCCGTGCATCGGGAAGCCTTCCAGGTCGCCGAACGCCTCGATGGTCGGGCGCAGCGCCGTGAGGTCCGAGTGGGTGAGGCGGCTCAGCGACTGCACCTTGAGGAAGTCGAGCACGCTCAGCGGGCTGCCGAACCGCGCAGCCCCGGCCGTGGGGAGCGTGTGGCTCGGGCCGGAACAGAAGTCGCCCGCGCTTTGCGGGGTGTGCTCGCCCACCAGGATACAGCCCGCATTGGCGACCCGGCCGATCCACCACTCGGGGTCGGCGACCATGAGCGTGAGGTGTTCCGGTGCCACCAGATTCACGTAGCGGAGCACGATGTTGCGGTTGCCGAACAGGGCGACGCCACGCTCCTTGAGCGCACGGCGCATCACGAAGGCACGGGGCGCACCGTCGAGCAGCCGCTCGGCCTCGCGAAGCACCTCGTCCAGCTTGGCTTCGCTCGTCGAAAACAGGTAGCCCTCGTTGTCTTCGGCATGCTCCACCTGGGTGAGCCAATCCACGGCTGCGGCGCGCGCATCGGCGGTCTCGTCCACCACCACGGCCACCTCGCTCGGCCCCGCGTAGGCATCCAACCCGACAGCGCCCCAGAGTTGCCGCTTGGCCTCGTTGACGTACTTGTTCCCCGGGCCGACCACCTTGTCCGCTCCGGGCGCGTAGCCCCGCATCCGGTACGCGGGGTGATCGAATGCGGCCAGCGCCATGAACGCCACGGCCGAAGCGCCACCCACTTTGTAGATGGTCTCGACGCCCACCGACCGCGCCGCGAACAAGACTGCCGGACTCAGCGTGCCGTCCTTGCGCGGCGGGCAGCACATGACGAGCCGATCCACGCCGGCCACGATCGCCGGGACGGCCGTCATGATCACCGAACTGGCGTAATCGGCCTGCCCACCGGGGATGTAGAGCCCCACCGATTGGAGCGGACGCATGAGTTGCCCCTCGTACCCCGTGTCGAGTTCGTAGGGCCGGGCGGGGGTCGTCCAGCGCCACAGAGGGGCGCCCTCGGCGTCGGAACCCGCGGTCCAGCCCTGGGTGACGGCTTGCAGTTGGTGCTGGTGAAAGGCGCGGACGCGTTCGATGCTGTGCTGGATCGCGCCGGCGTGCTCGGGTTCGACTTCCGCATCCCACAACTCGTCCTCGGAGACTTCGAACTGCGAGAACTTGAGCTCGGGGGCGTCGAACTTGCGGGCCGCGCGCCACGCCGCTTTCGCCCCGCCCCGGCGAATGTCTTCGATCAGCTTGTGGACCACGGCCTGGAGCTTGGGGTCGCGCGAGGGGCCGCGTTGGTCGAGTTCGTCCTGCCACGCCATGTAGCGGTCGTGCCATTCGGGCAGGACGTAGGTGCCGGGCTCGGGCCCTTCTTGCAGGTGGATTCCGGGCCGGAAGACGCGGCACAGTCCGGTGCGCGGTTCGTTCGCCATCGCGTTGATGATGCACGATCCTACGCGGGCGTGGGCCGGATGTAGCCGAAAGCAAGGGCCCGCTCAGATGACTCCGTGGGCGCGCATCTCCAGCTCCAGTCGAGCAGCGAACGATTCGACTTCGGATTCCTCGACGATCTCAACGGTGCCCGGCGACTCCTCGATGATGCGTCGAGCTTGGAGGTATTGCCGCCCCGCTTCCGTTCGCTTGGGACTTCCCAACAGCACATAAAACGTGCCCATTTCCTCAAGGGCCTGAACGGAGGCCACCTTCCCGACGACCTCGTAGGCGCGGCGCTTCATGCCCGCCCCGTCCACGTAATCGAGAGAGAGGGGCTCAATGACATGCCAACGCTCGTTCTTGAAGGCATGTTCGAACTCGACCTCGGCTGGCCCAAGGGAGACCGGCTGCAGTTTCTCAGCGATCCCACGGGGTGTGAGGACGCGTTTGAAGCTGTCCCAGAGCTGCTGATCATCGAACCTTTCGCGCGAATCCCTGTCGTCTGCCTGACTGAGGACGAAGCGATCGAAAAGCTCTTTGAGGTCTTGATCCAAGTCCGACGTCACGCCGCCCCCTGCCGAATCGGCAAAGAGCACGAGGCCTTGGTCGGGCCAAATGGCGCGGATCAGGCTGGTGACATCCCGGAACCTGCCCCTCTCCTCGACGGCAAACAGGTTTGCGGTCATGGGCTTGGCGATGTTCCTCACGGCCGCTTCAAGTCGCCCCATCAGCCGACGGCAGGAGTCGCCATCGAACCGGGCGAACGCCTGGCTGAGCCGTCGGTACCGGGGATCGTACAACAGGCCCGCCTGACCGAGGCTGGGCGAAAACGCCACGACGCCGACGTTCAGCACCTCGCCGGCAACGGCATCGGGCCGGTACTTCAGGATCGAGTAGCTATACGGATGTTCGGTCATAGAACGCACCTTGTCGCAACGTCGCGAGCGAACTCATCCGCGTGAGTTGCCACGGCTTTCAAGTTCTGCCCGATTATGTCGGCATCATGTCTCCATACGACGGGCAGTTGGCGCACCATCTCGTCCCACCATTCGGTGGTCAGCCGCCCAATCAGGCTCTGAACGGCCCCTGCATGAGGCGGATTGGCCCTCATTTCGGCGTAGAAGAGGTGTCTCGCCGCCAAGCCAGACTTCGAGGGTTCCCAGATCTCGGCCGCCGAGCCCCCCACGATCGGCAGGAAACAGTGACCGAAGCACATCTCGAAGTCGAAGGCGACAATGCCCTCCTTTGTCAACCCGCAGTTGACCTTCTCCTTTCGCCTGTCTGGGTTCTGGCTCAACAGGTCGAACGCAAACAGCGCACTGGCTTGGCGTCGGATCATCGGCGACAGGGGTTGACCGACCGTCCAGGGCTGAATTCCGCTCAGGAACTCGCAACCAGCGGCCGGACCCGGACGGACGGCAAATGTGAATCCACGCTCCTTCAGAGCCTTGTTGACAACCTGTGCAACGGGTTCGCCGATCTCGACGATCGCTGCCGATGGGGTGAGCACTCCCATGCGGGCCGCGATAACGTTGCCCATGGTTTCGGCGACCAATTGCCATGTGGAATGGACTTCGGGACAGCCGATCGCCTTCACAAGATAAGAGCGCGTTTGTGCGGTCCGATCCTCGGTCCGACACGCGAGGACGAGCGGGTGTGTGCGCCCCTCCGGAAGCACCTGCTCGAAACGCACGGCTCGGAGTCGCGGAATCGGCATCGGCGTTCGATGAACCGTGAACTCCCGCCCAACGGTCAGCCGGCGAACTTCTTGAGGAACGGGATCACTTTCGCCGCGTCGTACGCGCTGCCCGTCTCGAGTTCGCCCGTATCCTGCGAGTGGATCAGCTTGCCCGATTTGTCCAGCACGAACAGGTGCGGGTAGCCCTTGATCGCGGGATAGCGCGACAGCACGGCCTTGTTCTCGTTCTCCGGGCTGAAGTTGATCTTGACCACGATGTAGCGGTCTTTGAGAATCTTGGCAGCCTCTTGGTTGGTGGCGAAGAACTCGTCGAGCTTGTGGCACCACCCGCACCACTCGCCGCCCACGTCGAGCAGGATGCGCTTGTTCTCCTTGGTCGCCTTGGCCACGGCGGCCTCGATATCCTTGGCCGCGTCCCGCTTGGGGTCGAACTTGACGCGCTCGGCTTTGGGGACTTGGGCGGTCTGGGCCTGGACGGGCAAGCCGAGCGTGCCGATGGCGGCGAGGCAGAGCAAGGTGGCGAGGATGCGCATGACCTAAGTTATAGCACGGGTTCGCACCGCCCTTGGCGCCGTCGAGAACCCGCATCCTGCCCGAAGCCTGGACTTGCTCATGGTCGGGGTGAAGGCATGTTCGAAGCTCGACCTCGGCTGCCCCGGAACAGGGCGCAGCCGAGGCCCATCCGAAAAGTCGCCCAGCACCAACAGCCCACGAGACGCAGCCAGCCGGGGCGCCAAAGCGCGCCACCGACCGGGCCGGGGCTGCTCGCAACGGGCACGGCCAAACCGGGCGAACAGGACGATGGTGACCCACTCGGCGGCTCCGCCCACGCCCTGACCGGCGCTACATCAGCCTCATTGGGCCCGATTCCGGAGATACGCGCCCCGCTCGGCGTCTCATGGCGAAGATCGCGACGCCGCATGCCGCAATTGCGGCGCCGGTGAGAAAGCCCGCGTACTTCGATCGGCCGGATTCGCTGTTCAAGCCCGTCCGCATGGATTCCAACTCGTCGAGCGTGGGCAGCTTGCCGGTCCAGTCGTAGACCACCTGCTTATCTTCGCCCAAGCGGAAGTCGCTGACCGTTTGGTTGGGTTCGATGCTCGTGTCCACGGGCACCGTGTTGCCGGTCGGCGTGTAGGTCTCGGTGCGTGACGGCTTGCCGTCGCCTCGAAGTCTCGTGACCACGATGCGGTCCGCAGACGCCTCGTAGCTCACGACCAGAGCCCGAGACGCTCCCCGGAGCGCGTAGAGCCGTCCCCGCGTCGGCTCGCCTTCGCGCGTTTCGACTTCCAGAACTTCGTGGGGCCGGGACAAAGTCAACAGGCCGTTCGCCTCGGTCCGCGTCGCGTCGGGTGCGGCGGTGCCGCCCAAGAAGTAACGGTCACCGAGGTTGGTGGAGACCAAGGCCTTCGCTGGGGGCCATATCCGCAGGCTCAGCACTCCCTGCGCGCCCTCGAAGGTCGCCCGATCGTCCGACCATTCCGTACGATGCAGCACCCGCGCCTTCTTCGCCACGAGGGGAACGGGAATCTGGCTCCAAACGAGGCGATCGTCGGAATAGAACGCGGCCTTGCCTTTGAACTCGAAGCCGCCCTTGAGCAGTTGGAGCGTTTCGCGTCGGTTCGCTCGATTGGCTTCGACCTGGTCCTTTCGCATACCCGCCAGACGACTGGCTTCGGCGTCGCGTTCGACCTCGGCCTCGATGTCCATCTCGGTCGGGTGCATGACCGAATGAACATCGAACTCTCTGGCGCTCTGCGCGCTCACGTAGGTGGCGAAGAGCGCCAGCGCAAAGGGGATGAAACGGGTTGGCTTCATGGGCTTCACACGCAAATGTCGGACGTCACGTAGACTGAGATAGGGCCCTCATAGGGAGTGCCGTCGCAAGCGCACTCCCCGCCTGCGTTCAAGCTGCAATAGAAGCGATACTCATCTGCAACAACTGAAACGCCTACAGAAACCGAGCAGGTGTCAAGCGGGTTGAAGTTGCACTTGGCATGAGGATAGCTGCGCCGGAAACAATACCCGGGGCAGAAGTCAGCCGGTTTGCCACAGGCATTCATCTTCTCCGTCGTCCACGTCTCGGTTGCGCAGACGTGACCGGGGTAATGGTAGACCGGAGCAAAAGAAGCGCAAGCTGCCAGCAAGCCGATCAACACCGTCAAGCAACGAAAGTAAGGGAGGGGTGAGAGTTTCATGGAAGGTTCTCCTTGTGGCTGGTCCTGATGCCTGTTGGAACGGACCAGTTTAGTGGAAACGGTGCGAATCTAGGCCCACTTCTGGGTCCGACCCACTCTGGGAAAGCCTCGTCACACTGCATGGTGTGGGCGGGACGGCCGATTTGCGATGCATGGAGAAGCTTCACATGTGTGTCCACGAACGCGTAATGTCCCCTGCCGGCGTGCCGCTCGGCCCCGAACTTGCCTACCGGTGCCAGCGACAACGCCCCCTCGATCGGCCAAAACTGTGGATCGCGCATCAGGCTGTCCGGAACAGCAAGCTGTTCGCGGCACAGAGTAGTTGGAGTTCCTTCATCCTCTACCACTCGTACGCAGGCCGACTCGGCGAGCAGGATGACCTCGGACTCGCTGGACACCGCCCCGCCTCCCAACAAGCAAGAGTTGATCGCGTATCCACGGTTCTTCATGGGCTCGTAGGCGGCGAATGGCACGTTGACATAGTCTGGGCAGACCAGCGGTTCCAGAGGGCTGCCGGTGGTCCATTTGCTGGGAGTGAAGAACGTGTGCCTGTAAGCCGTGTCCTCCTCTCCGTAGAGTCGCAACCCTTGGGCCAATTGTCGCATGTTGGATAGGCACTTTGCCTGGCGAGCGGAAGCCCGCGCCGAGGCGAACACCGGCCAAGTCAAACCAACGAGCACCATGAGCACACCGATGGTGGTCAATACCTCGATCAGCGTGAACGCCGACCTCGGCCCGCGATCAACGCCGGACTTCATACTCCACCTCGGCGACCAGCGGCACGAACCGGTCGCCCACAAAGGAAGCCAACTTGATCAGAGCGCACCACTTCATCGTACTGTTCTCCACAGGTCCACGCGGACCTTGACACTCACTATACAACACTCTTGGTCGAACGAGGAAGAGTTTTCCATTCTATTTGGCACAGGCTCCGCGGGCTCCCGACTGGTGCAAGGCCACCCCTCGCAGTTTGCGTCGGTCAAGGCTTCCTGACGGGGCTTGCCGCGGCCGCGACGCGGGCCGTTGGACCCAGGGTGCAGGACACGGCACGGCTCGAGCGAACCATGCCCTGTGAAGGCTGTTTGCGTCCGGTACCCCGAGAAGTCGCGCGTTGATGTGGTCGAGCAGGACCTCCCCGAACTTGGGCCGGGCGATGTCTTGGTGCGCTCGGAGGTCTCGCTGATGAGCACGGGCACCGAGAACATCATCCTCAACGCATTGTTCGACCCCGGCACGCACTGGGCCAACTTCGTCAAGTTCCCTTACTTCCCCGGTTACTCGTCGGTCGGCGTGGTGGAAGAGGTCGGCGCGGAGGTCGAGCGGTTTCGGGTCGGCGATCGGCTGGTGTTCCCGCGCGCGCACCGCAGCCACCACGTGCTTCCCTCGGCGGACACCGACGTCGTCCGCGTGCCCAGCGGCATCTCGCCCGAAGACGCCTCGTGGTTCGCCCTTGCGCGGATCACCCACAACGGGACGCGGAACGCGGGCATCGGCCTGGGCGACCGGGTTGCCGTGGTGGGTTGCGGCCCGATCGGTCAGATGATGATCCGGTGGGCGGCTTGCTGCGGCGCGGAGCGCGTGGTGGCCATAGACCCCATGCCCGCTCGATTGGACATCGCCCGCCTGGGCGGGGCCACGGATGTGCTGAACGTCGGCGCGGACGCGGCCAAGGAGCCCCTGCTCGAACTGCTGGGCGAGCTTCCGAACCTGGTCGTGGACACCACGGGCCATGCCGCCGTGCTTCCCCACTGCTTCGGCCTGACCGCCATGATGGGCCGCTTGCTGCTCATCGGCGATACGGGCAGCCCGGCCAGCCAGCACCTGACGCCCGACCTCGTGACGCGGGGTCTGCGCCTGATCGGCGCGCACTACAACAACCGCTACGCCGATCGGAACGTCGAGGGTGTGTTGAACCTGTACTTCTCTCTCGTGGCCAGCGGGCGGTTCCGGCTCGACGGCATGGTGACCCACGAATACGCCGGCGCTGACGCCGAAGCCGCGTACCGCTTGGTGAACACGCGGCGCGGCGAGACGGTGGGCGTGCTGTTCCGCTGGTGACTCAGGTCTTGTTGCGGATGTGGATCAGGTCGCCGTCCTCGATGACGGCTTCCTTGCCTTCCAGCTTCATCTTGCCCGCCGAGTAGGCGGCATGTGGTAACGACTCTGCGCGGTCAGTCGTCCAGCGGGCTACGGACCTTCATGCCCGAACGGACCATGACCTGGGTGTAGACCATCGTCGTGCGCACGTCCTTGTGGCCCAGGAGTTGTTGAACGGTCCGGATGTCGTAGCCCTGTTCCAGCAAGTGGGTCGCGAAGGAGTGGCGGAGCGTGTGGCAACTGACCGGCTTTGCGATCCCCGCCGCCTTCGCCGCCTTCTTGACCGCACGCTGAAGTCGGTCTTCGTGGACGTGGTGGCGACGCTGGGTCGAGGTTCTGGGGTCGGCCGCGAGGGTTTCGGCGGGGAACACCCAGTGCCAGGGCCACTCTTTGCCGGCATTCGGGTACTTCCTTTCGAGCGCACCCGGAAGGGCCACCCCGGGACGATCAAGCCTACGGTCCAAGTCGAACAGCAGCTTGCTTCGCCCCATTTGAACCTGTAGTGCCGGGACGATCTTCGCCGGGATCATCGTCGTCCGGTCTTTCCCGCCTTTGCCATCACGTACGGTGATCGTACGCTTCTCGAGGTCCAGGTCCCTGACGCGCAGGTCGAGGCACTCGGCGAGTCGCAAGCCCGCACCGTAGAGGAGCGAGGCCATGAGGTGGGTTTCGCCGGACATGTGTTCGAGAAGACGCCGAACCTCGTCTTGCGTGAGGACGCAGGGGATACGCTTGCTTCGCTGGGCGCGCACGACGCCGGTCGCCTGGGGCATCTCGACGCCGAGCACGTTGCGGTACAGGTAGACGAGGGCGTTCAGGGCGACGTTCTGCGTGGAAGCGGCCACCGAGCGGTCCACGGCCAGGTGCGTGAGGTAGGCGCCGACGTCCTCGCCGGTCAACTCGGAGGGGTGCTTGCCGCCGTGAAACTCGACGAACTCGCGCATCCGCTGCAGGTACGCCCGCTCGGTCTTGAGGCTCAACCGCCCCTGGCGCATCCGCATGCGCGCCCCGTTGAGGAACTCGGTGACGATTCGCGGGTCACTGGACGTCGAGTCTGCCATGGCGGGCTTATACCCTGTTATGCTTGATAACATACCAAAATCGCGTTCGTATCTTGTGACAATGCACCTTCATGTCGGGAATGCGCATGAATTTTGGTAATCTCAAAGAGAATCAGTCGCTAGCATCATCAGGGAGGACTAAGCATGCCCTATCGCAACAAGACCTTCGTCTCCTTCGATGGAGACTCAGACATGTCGTACTATCGGCTGATGCAGGCGTGGAAGCAGCACGACGGGATCGACTTCAATCTTCACAACGCTCACGATCTGAATACTGCTCGCGACTCGAGCCAGGAAGCGTCGATCAAGGCGCAACTCGCTGAGCGGATGCGCAACTCCAAGGTATTCGTGCTGCTCGTCGGGGAACGCACCAGGTACCTCACCAAGTTCGTGCGGTGGGAAATCGAGCAGGCGATCAGTCGACAGCTGCCGATCATTGTCGTGAACCTCAATGGTAGACGCTCAATGGACGCGGACAGGTGTCCGCCAGTGCTCCAGAGAGAGCTTGCCGTTCACGTGAGCTTCAATGCGGCGATCATGCGGCATGCCCTCGACAACTGGCCGGCCTCTGACGCGGAGAACCGCCGCGCGAATAAGACCGGACCCTACTACTACAACGAAGCGGTCTACAGGGGCCTCGGCTTGTAATGCAACCCTTGCCATACAAGCTCACAGCGTGGGTTCGGGCACCGTTCTCCGCCTGCGGCGCCGCCGCTGTACTCAGTGCCTTTGGGGCGCTGTGGCTGTTCGTTGAAATCACGGCGTTCTTCTTTCAGTCCACCGCGGTTTCACAGTGGTTGCGCGACAACTGGTGGATATTCGCCATTATCGGTGCCGTAACAGCGATCATGAGGTGTCGCCCCCAAACAGCAGTCGCGCAGAAGCTGAACGGGCGAGATGTCACGGTGGAGATTGCTATTGGCGACGTGTTCTCGTTTGGTGGCGCACTAATCGTAGGAAGCAACACGACGTTTGACACGCGCATTGCCCCAACCCTTATCGCGGAGAACAGCGTTCAAGGGGCCTTCACTAGGCGGTACTTCGCTGACGAGACGCAACTGGACGTCGAGCTTGCGGCCGGGCTGGAGGCTTATGAGGCGCAGCAGCTTCCTGGCACGCGCCAAGGCAAGTCGGCCCGGTATCCGATCGGAACGGTGGTCCGGATCAACCCCAAGGGCCGCACCGCCTACTTCGTAGCCATAGCGGACATCAACGAGCATGGAGTTGCCGAGGGTAGCTTCGAGAGACTCCGAATCTCGTTAGCAGAGCTCTGGGTCTACATTGGGTCTCGCGGCCTGAAGGAACGACTCGTGATGCCCGTGCTTGGCACCGGGTTTTCACGGTTGCCCCAGACTAGGGAACAAGTGGTCAGAGAAATCGTGAAGTCGTTTGTTGCTGCGTGCTCTGAACGCGTGTTTGCCGACCGGCTAACAATCGTGATCTCACCCAAGGATGTTGTGAATCACAAGATATCGATTGATGAGTTAGGCGCATTTCTTGAGCATGTGTGTCTCTACACTGAGTTCTCATCGGGCACACAGGGGTCTCTAGGAGCGCCCGCGTGATTCAGCGCAAGGACGCTATCAACAGCATGCAGCGGACGGCGCTGCGTCGGCGCCTCTGATGCTGGGCGTTAGCCTGATTCCATGACGATCTCTTTGAACGACATCCTAGCCATTTCGGCGCCGGAGCGATACAAACTCCACCTTGCGTGCCGAAACCCAGATGGTGTACATCCGCTCGACGAGTTCGTCGGCCATCCCGACAACTGGCGTGGTTGGAACGAGTGGAGAGGACACAGGGACGATTGGACCAGGCCCTGCGTGCTCTCCTTCATGGAATATTATCCGAAGACTGATGCTTGGCTGTTCGGTGGAGCCTTTGAGGTGATCGAGAGGCGCGAGGACGGGTACAGGCTTCAACCCGACCCTCGACTGGAGAAGTACGCGGGGCGCTTGGTAGCGTCCTTTCACCGTTATCGAGGCATGCGGGGCCGCGCCTTCAAGCTCGAAGCGTACATTGATCAGTTCACGGTGTCCGAGTTGCTCCCGCAGGTGTACTCCGGCGAGAGCTTTCCTGGTTTGGATCGCATCAACCACGATTTCGGGACACTCGCAGCCATCTTCCAAGCTGAGCGCGCCGACTGGAAGGCGGCATTGCAGAGCATGAAAGGGATCTACGTCATCTCGGACCGGTCGAATGGGAAGCAGTACATCGGCTCAGCGTACGGCGATGCGGGAATCTGGTCGCGCTGGGCGTGTTACATCGGCACTGGGCATGGATGGAATGACGAGCTCATAAAGCTTGTCCAGATCAAAGGTCCAAAGTACGCACGTGAGAACTTCCGCTTTGCCATCCTCGAGGTTATGACCAAGTCCACTCCGGATGACGTGGTTCTGGAGCGTGAAGCACACTGGAAACGCGCCCTACTGACGCGAGAGCATGGCTACAACAGGAACTAGGCGAACAACGACATGCAGTGGACGGCACTACGCGCCGCCGCTGAACCGGAGCGTTGGCCGGGCGGGTATGCCCACAGTGAGAGGAGAACGACAGTGGCCATTCGTATTCACATCATCGTAACGCGAAGTGCGACGGCGAAGGCGTGCTGAGCCTGTACCTCTCTCTCGTGGCCAGCGGGCGGTTCAGGCTCGACGGCATGGTGACCCACGAGTTCGCTGGGGCCGACGCCGAAGCCGCCTACCGCTTGGTGAACACGCGGCGCGGCGAGACGGTGGGCGTGCTGTTCCGCTGGTGACTCAGGTCTTGTTGCGGATGTGGATCAGGTCGCCGTCCTCGATGACGGCTTCCTTGCCTTCCAGCTTCATCTTGCCCGCCGAGTAGGCGGCATCCAGCGAGCCTGCCGCATCGTAGTCGGCATAGCGCACGACTTCGGCGCGGATGAAGCCGCGAGCGATGTCCGAGTGGATGGTGTCGGCGGCCTTGAGCGCGCTCGATCCCCGTCGCAGCGGCCACGCGCGCGTCTCGTTCTCGCCCGCCGTGTAGAACGTGATGAGCCCCAAGGCGTCGTACACCGCGCGCACCATGCGGGCACCGGCCGACTCCGTCAGCCCGAGGCTGCCGAGGAACTCGGCTTGGTCGGCGGCATCCAACTGGGCGATCTCTTCCTCGATGGTGGCGCAGACCGCGAAGGCGGGCGTGCCGATGCCGCGCAGTTCTT
>JACFNW010000026.1 GCA_019454665.1 Fimbriimonadaceae bacterium
ACCACAGGAAGCCCTTGGCCGTGATCGGCTTCGCCCCCTCGGTCTCGGCAAACGCAATCTCGACCTTGCAGGTGTCCCACGCGCCCACCTTCTCTTCGGCGACGAACTTGTAGGTGACCTTCGCTGCGGGCAGCTCGGCGTCGGGGTCGGCTTTCGATTCGAACGTCCACGAGTCGCCCACCTTCACCGGGGCGTCGGGTGCGCTCAAGACCTGAACGCGGCCCGCGCGGCGCAACAGGGGGAGATTCGCGGCCGGGTCGTCGGTCGCGATCAGCGCGCCCAGCCGGTCGAGCGTCCGCACCTCGGTCTTATCGGTGTCGAAGTAGAGAGGCACCGGCGCACCCCCCGCGCTGACCTCGAGTCCCGTGGTCTTGGTCTGCTCCTTGTACTCGCCGCTGGGTTCGACCTTGAGAATGCGCTCCTCGGTGTTGTATTTCATCTCGATGGCCATGCCGCCCAGGCTGCCCTTCATCAGCACCTTGACTTTCTGCACGTGGCCCTCGACGATCTTCAGCTTGAACGCCTGCGCCTCCTGGGCCGCGGCCGCTCCGCACAGGGCAAGAAACACACCAACGATGGCGAGTCGAACCATAGGCCCAATATAGCCCGACCAGTCCGCTCCAAGTGGGGCCAGGCCTCAAACCGCTATAATCGGCTGTGGCCCCAGCCCTCGCCTCCCGAACCGGGCTCCTCAAACCATCGCCGACTCTGGCGATCACCGCCAAAGCCAAGGCGCTCAAGGCGTCGGGACGCGACATCATCGCCCTGGCCGCCGGCGAGCCAGACTTCAACACCCCCGAAGCCGTTTGCCAAGCCGCCGAAGACGCCATACGCAAGGGCTTCACCAAGTACACGCCCACGGTCGGCATCCCCGAGTTGAGGCAAGCCGTCTGCGACAAGGCGCTGCGCGAGAACGGCCTCCGCGCCGAGCCATCGCAAGTCGTGGTGAGTTGCGGTGCCAAGCAGAGCCTGTTCAACGCCCTGATGTCCGTGATCGAACCCGGCGACGAAGTGCTGGTCCCCGCTCCGTTCTGGGCCACCTACGAAGACCAGGTGGCCGTGGCCGGTGGAACGGTCCGACGGATTGCCACCACGTCGGATTCTGGCTTCCTCCCCTCGATCGAGCAGTTCAAGGAAGCCCTCGGCCCGAAGACCCGGGCCATCGTGCTGAACAGCCCCAACAACCCCACCGGCGCGGTCTATCCGCGCAGCCTGCTCAAGGAGATCGCCGCCCTCGCCATCCGCCACGACCTGTGGATCATCGCGGACGACATCTACGAGCGACTGGTCTACAACGAGCCCCACCAAAGCATCGCCGCATTGGGCAGCGAAGTCGCCGACCGCACGATCACCATCATGGGCTGCAGCAAGTCCTATGCGATGACGGGCTGGCGCATCGGCTACGCCATCGCGCCCAAGCGTGTGGCCGAAGCCATGGGCGCGTTGCAAGACCAGGTCACCAGCAACCCGACCTCCTTCGCCCAGGTCGGTGCGCTTGCCGCCCTTCGTCTCGATCCCTCGGTGGTCGAAGCCATGAGGTGCGAGTTTCTGGAGCGGCGCGATCTGGTCTTGGACCTGCTGCAAGGCATCGAAGGCTTCAAGACACCGGTTCCCGGCGGGGCCTTCTACGTGATGCCCAACGTCGAGGCGTGCCTCGGCGGCCGCTTCGCCGACGACATGGCGCTGGCCGAACACCTTCTGGAACACGCGGGCGTCGCGATCATCCCCGGCTCCATCTTCGGCGGCCCCGGCCACATCCGCCTGAGCTACGCCGCCTCGCGCGACGACCTGCGCGAGGGCATCGCCCGCATCGCCCGAGCCCTCAACGCTCCATGATTCCGCGCCAGATCCCCCTCAAAAGCGAGCAACTGTTCACCCTGGCCACGCGGCACAGTTCGGCCTGCGCGAACCCGGTCGCGGAGAGCTACGAACGCCTTGAGTTCTTTGGCGACTCGGTGCTCGGTCTCGTGGTCTCGCAGTACCTCTACGAGCACCACCCCGACTGGGATCAGGGCGTTCTCAGCAAAGCCAAGTCCAGCGTGGTGCAAGAAGGCCCGTTGGCGGAAACCGCACTCAAACTCGGTCTGGACAGGTTCATCGAACTGAGCGCCAGCGAGGTGGCCTCGGGGGGCCAGCAACGCCCGTCCGTGCTCGCAGACGTGTTCGAGGCCATCATCGGCGCGGTCTACTTAGAGAGCGGCCTGGAAATCGCCCGCTGGTTCGTGCTGGAGCAACTGCACCCGTATCTGATGCGGATATCCAGCGGGGACGTCAACCCCAACGACTTCAAGTCAAAACTCCAGGAGGCGGCACAGGCCATCTGGCGCAAGACGCCGCTCTACCGGGTCGCCCACGAAGGGGGCACGGCGCACTCGCGCAAGTTCCACGTCGAAGTCCTGTTCGACGACGAGGTGATGGGCGAGGGCTGGGGCCGCTCCAAGAAGGAAGCCGAACAGGCCGCCGCTCAGCAGGCGCTCGAACTGATCGAAAGCGCGCGACGCCACCGCGCCTGGACCGATCAGCCTTAGAGGGACCGAAGCGGGTTGGGCGGCAGAAGGGACGAGTCTATTCCGGACAAGTGTACGGCGTCACTTCCTCCAGCTCGTCGGGGCTCGAACGCGCAACCACGGCCCAGGCGTCTTCCGTCCCGCTGGGGTTGAACACGTCGTGCGGCACGCCTTCGCGAATGAACACCAGCGAACCGGGCCCGTATTCGACAAACTCGGCCAGCCCCTCGCCAAACCGCTGCTGGATCGTGCCCGAGACCACGTAGATCATCGCCTCGAACCCCACGTGAACGTGCGGCGAGACACGCTTCCCCGGGGGCAGACGCACCAAGTTCATGGACATGCGCCGGGCGCCCACGGTCGAGGCGTTGAGGCTGAGACAATACGTCAGGCCGGTCCAGCCTTCGCGGGACTCGTGGGTGGAAACGACTTCGATGCCGCGTTCGGTCATGCCCCAAGGGTACCGAACGGTACACTCGCGCCACGATGCCCGAATACGTCGCCAGCGTCGGCATGGAGGTCCACGCCGAGCTTTCGACCCAGTCGAAGATGTTCTGCCGGTGCCCCGTCGCCTTTGGCGGCGAGCCCAACACGCGCGTGTGCCCGATTTGCCTCGGCATGCCCGGCACCCTGCCCGTCCCCAACCGCGCCGCGATCGAGATGGTGCTCAAGACGGCGCTCGCCCTGAACTGCCAGATCGCGATGACGTCGGTGTTCCACCGCAAGAACTACTTCTATCCCGACCTGCCCAAGGGCTACCAAGTCTCTCAGTACGGAGAGACCAACCCGCTCGGCTTCAACGGCTACCTCGAAATCCCCGCCAGCGGAGGGGGCACCAAGCGGATCGGGATTCGGCGCGTCCACCTGGAAGAAGACACCGGTAAGCTCATGCACTTGCCCAGCGGCGGCTCGGGCGTGGACTTCAACCGCGCGGGCGTCCCCCTGATGGAGATCGTCACCGACTTCCCTCCCGACATCGAAACGCCGGACGAAGCCAAGGAGTATCTGGCCCAACTCCGCCACATCTTGGTCTACCTCGGGGTGTGCGATGGCAAGATGGAGGAAGGCTCGATGCGGTGCGAGCCGAACATCTCGGTGCGTCCCATCGGCAGCGAGACGTACGGCATCAAGTCGGAACTCAAGAACCTGAACAGCTTCCGCAGCGTGCAACTCGGCGTGGCGTTCGAGGTGAGGCGTCAAATCGCAGCCCTCGCCACGGGAGCGACCCTCCGACAAGAGACGCGCGGATGGGACGAAAACCGAGAGGCCAGCTACCCGATGCGGATCAAGGAGTCGGAGAACGACTACCGCTATTTCCCGTGTCCGGACCTCGTGCCCATGCGGTTCGACGCCACGGCCATCGAAGCCCTCCGCGCCTCCCTCCCCGAGCTGCCTTTGGCCAAGTTGCGCCGCTACCGCGAGTCGCTGGGCCTAAGCGACTATGACGCGGGACTTCTGGTGGCCGACAAGGACTGGGCGGCCTACTTCGAGCAGGCCGTGGAACTCGGAGGCGACCCGAAGGCCGTATGCAACTGGATGAACGGCGACTTCGCCAAGCTGCTGAACGAAACCGGCCAGACGGCCTCGGCCAGCAAAGTGACGCCCGGCCATCTGGTGGAGCTCGTGCGGCTGATCGCCTCGGGCACCATCTCGGGCAAGATCGCCAAAGAGGTGTTCGCCGAGACGTTCCGCACGGGCCAACCGCCCGCGAAGATCGTCGAAGCCAAGGGCGCGACCCAGATTTCCGATCTTGGGGCGATTGAATCGGCGGTTTTGCGCGTTCTGAAGGATAATGCCGATGTGGTCGCCAAGTACAAGTCCGGTCAGACGAGCGTGGGCGGGTTCCTCATCGGACAGGTGATGCGCGAGACCAAAGGCCGAGCGAATCCGCAGTTGGTGCGCGAAGCGCTCGACAAGGCGTTGGAAGAAGCATGATTTTCAGCTTGATCAGTCTGTTCTTGCTCGCGGGCAACCAGCCGGCCGACATCGCGTTCCAGCGCAACAACCTGATCTGGGACGCGGCCTACAGCCGGATGGCCGCGCAAACCGATTACTGGTTCAAGAGCGGCGACTTCCCCAGGAGCATCCAGCAGCTCAAGTTCACCTACGAACTCGACCCCCACGACTACCACATCGCCAGCGACCTGGCGTGGATGCTCGAGAACATCGAGGAGTACGAAGAGGCCGAGGCCGTCTACGCGCGGTACATCAAGGACAACCCCGGCGACCCCGACCGCGCCCTGCCGCCCGCCCAGTCGGCGTTCAACAACAAGGAGTACGCCAAGGTGATCGCCCTGCTCGAACCCGTGCTGAGCGACCAAGCGCACCCCAACGTGTTCCGCCTGCTCGCCCACGCCTACAACCGCACCGAGAAGTTCAAGGACGCCCTGCGCGTCTGGGATTGGTACCTGCGCCTGCATCCGGACGACGAGGCTGGCAAGCGCAACCGCGACAACGTCGCGAAGAAGATCGGCGGCTGAAACGCCGTTCCTGCTTTCGGCGATAATCTCAATCATGGCATCCGCGACGACGGTTGATCTGATCGCTCTGCTCGAGTCCTGCGGCGCCGTGCTACGCGGGCACTTTAGGCTCGCCAGCGGGCGGCACAGCGACGTGTACGTCGAGAAGTTCCGCATCCTCGAGCAGCCTCGCGTCCTCGAAGCCGCTGTCGCAGCCATCATCCGCAACTTGGGCGGCGTAAGCCCAACGCTCGTCGTCGGCCCTTCGACCGGAGGCATGATCGTCGCCTACGAAGCCGCCCGCCAACTCGGCTTGACCGCCGCCTACGTCGAACTCGTGGAAGGCAAGCGGGCCCTCAGGCGGAACGGCCACATCGCCCCAGACGCACGCGTGCTCCTCGTAGACGATGTGCTCACCACTGGCACGTCCCTCGTCGAAACCGCCGAAGTCGTTCATGCCGCCGGTGCGACCCTCGTCGGTGTGGGCGTGCTGATCAACCGATCCGAAGCGTGTCCCGACTTTGGCTGCCCCGTGGTCTCGGCCTGCCGATTCGATGCCCGCAGCTACGCCGAGGACGACCTGCCGGATTGGCTCGCCGCCATCCCGCTCACCACGCCCGGCACGCGCGCCAGAATGGTCTAGTCCAGGCTCATCGCCTTCATCACCAGCTCCTCGTACGGATGCTCCGAGTAGACGAAGTCGGCGGGCTGGATCGAGAGTTTGTGGTCGTCGGTGTCGGGGTAGTAGCTCTTCGAGAACGGGTACATCCAGCCCGCGAGCCGCTTGGCCCACGCCATGTTGCCCCCGTGCTCGCTTTGCACCACCTGCGTGTAGCGCGCCAGCGCGTCCTCGGCTCCCGCCAACGCCTCGGCGACGTGCTCCGCAGCCTTGATGCCCGAGTAGATCGCCGGACGGATGCCCTCGGCGCTGAACGGGTCGGTCATGGCGGCGGCATCGCCCACGATGAGGCATCGGTCGCCGTGCAAGTCCATGGGGCCGTCCCACATCATCAGGGGGTGGCCGAAGTGTTGGTGCGCGTCGGCGTCCACCCCGAACGCCTCGCAATAGCGGGCGAGCACATGGCGCAGCGGCCCCTTGCTTCGCGCCAAAACGCCGCAACCGATCGAGTAGCAGTTCGCCTTGGGGAAGTTCCAGGCATAGCCGTCCTGCAACACGCTCAAGTCAATGTAGGCGATGCCGTCCGTGGATGCAACGGGGGCCTCCAGTTCGACGGCGGCCGCTCGAAGAGCGACCCGCTCCGGGAAACCCAGCCAACCCGCCATCGGCCCCTTTGAACCATCCGCCGCCAACACGAAGCGACCTTCGAACACACCCTCGTCGGTCGAAACCCGCCACCCCTCGGCGGTTCGCTCGACGCCCGTTGCGGCATGGCCCATGACGACCACGGCTCCGACGCGTTCGGCCTGCTGAACCAGGAAGTGGTCGAACGTCTCGCGGTGAACCATCCACAAGGCGGGGGACAGTGGGTAGGGCATCTTCCGATCGCCATGCTCCAGAAAAGTGAGCGTCATGCCGTGCGCCAGCGTCGAGACCACGGGCGAGAAGTCGAAGTCGAACCAATCGGCGATGCCGGGAAACACGCCGCCGCCGCAGGGCTTGTAGCGGGGCATGACCTGCTTTTCGAGCAGCAACACCGAGACGCCGCGCTTGGCGAGATGGTACGCGGCCGAACTGCCCGAGGGCCCCGCGCCCACGATGATGCAATCGAATACCGGCATAAATGGAGGTGCCGAAGTGTAGCCGTTCCGTGCGTCGCCCTGCTGAGCCCCTGGGGCACGGTCAACGGTGTTCAGACCTTTTTTGCCGGACCCTTCGAAGGAGTTGTTGGGACTCGCGGCGAACCCCTCGGCAATGGACAACGAAGTACGCGAAGTCTCCCGACGCACGCTCATCCGCGGCGCTGCGGCCGGCATTTCGATGGCGACCCTCCCCAACTGGTTCGTGCGCGAAGCCCGAGCCGCAGAAGCGGAGGCGGAACTGCTCAGGCCCCGGCGCATCGGGCCGAACGACACGATCCACATCGGCGTCATCGGTCCGGGCGGTCCCAAGGGCGGGTTCCAACAGGGGCTCGGGGTCACGCGCTGGCTCGCGAGCAAGCAAGGCGTCAAGGTCGTCGCCGTCTGCGACGTGGACGAAGCCCACCGCCAGAACGCCGCCCGCGTGCTGAACGTCGCCGCAGACGGCGTCTACCGCGACTACCGCAAGATGCTGCGGCACAAAGACCTCGACGCCGTCGTGATCGGCACCCCCGACCACTGGCACGCCCAAATCTCGGTGGACGCGATGGTCGCGGGCAAGGACGTGTACTGCGAAAAGCCCCTGACGCTCGGCGTTGCCGAGGGCCGCGAAATCGCCGACACGGCCAAGCGGCTCGGACGCATCTTCCAGACGGGAAGCCAACAGCGCTCGGACGGACGGTTCCGCTTGGCGGTCCAAGTCGCGCGCAGCGGCAGGCTCGGACGCCTGACCAAGATCATCACCCACCTCCCGACCGGACCCACGGGCGGCCCCTTCGCCTCGAAACCCGTCCCCGAGGGGCTCGACTGGAACATGTGGCTCGGCCCGGCACCCGTGACCGAATACGTCCAAGAGCGGTGCCACGGCAACTTCCGCTGGTGGCTCGAGTATTCGGGCGGCATGCTCACGGACTGGGGCGCCCACCACAACGACATCGCGCAATGGGCGATGGACATGGACGGCAGCGGACCCATCTCGGTTCAGGGCACGGGCAAAGTCCCCTCCGGCACGGGCTCGGGCTACTACAGCACGTTCCCCGAGTTCGACGTCGAGTACCTGTATCCCAACGGCGTCGTGCTTCACTGCACGAACCAGGGCGAAAACGGACTCGAAATCCACGGCGAAGAAGGTTGGGTGTTCGTGAGCCGGGGCCGCATCGGCGCCTCGGATCCGAAACTGCTCGAAACGCCCGTCCCGGATTCCGACAAGGTCTACGCCTCGAACGACCACGCCCAGAACTTCCTCGACGGCATCCGCACGCGCAAAGCCTGTATCTGCAACGCCGAAGTCGGCCATCGGTCGGTGAGCGTTTGCCATCTGGCCAACATCTCGCTGCGGCTCGGCGGGCGCAGGCTGCGCTGGGACCCGGTGGACGAGAAGTTCGTCGGCGACCCCGAAGCCAACCTGATGCTCCTCCGCCCCCATCGCGACTGGGAGGGATAGTTGCGGGCTGGGTTCGGCTATCGCACCTTGATCGCCAGTTCGACCTGCCAGGCCGACTTGCGGTGCTCGAGGCGGTAATCGGTCAGGTACGCCTCGTATCGGCAGGCGATCGCGTCGCCTTGCGGGGTGGTCTGGCAGTCGAGCGGGATGCCGTTTTCGCGGATCCAGCCGATGAGCGCCTTGTTGCCGCGCAGGGCGTAGCGGGAGTAGACGAGGTTGGCGTAGTCGCCTGCGGGGAGCGTGCCCGGCCTGACTCTATCGTCGCCGGGTGTTGGCTCGCGGACGACGAAGCCCACCTCGATGTCCATCTCGGCTTCCATGTGGACGACGTGGTAGCGGAGGAAGAAGGGACCCTGGTCGGCGAGTTGGTGCGCGTTGACCCACTGGCGCAGCTCTTTGAGGAGTTGGTCCACGACGGCGAACATGCCCTTGAAAGGGGTTCGGACCCGGATGCCGACGGTCTGCCGCTCGGGCCGGTGTGCGATGGTGGGTTCAGTGATCATGCTACCTTGAGTTCTCTGTTTGGAGGCGGGTCCCTCGCTTGGGTTGCCGTTTCACGATGCTCCGCGCGGTCTCGCAGCATCAGCGACCTCCACGATGTCGTCGAGCGCTTCCCCGATCTCGGAAGAAATCGCCGCCACCGGTACAAAAGCTGCCAGCGCGTGAAAATCGGTCTTGCGGATCAGATCGGGCAGGTTCAATGAACGGAAGAAGCGACTGAACAGCGGCTCGAGGAATTCGTCGCTCACCTTGAGGTGGTCACCCCAGGGTTCTTTACCAAGTGTCTGCAGTGCGCTTTCGACCTCCTCGATTGCCTCATTCATGGCGCTGCGCCACTCCTCACCGAAGATTTCCCCTTGCTGTTTGCGCCCCAGATCCTCTGCATAGGCGAGCAGGGTCTCCTTTTGGCAAAGGTAGTTCTCTAGCTCGCGCCTCTCCCACATCCGTTGCACGAGAAGCGGGTCTTCTGGAATGGCCCTATCCAGCCGGTCGTAGATGGCGATGCCGACGATGTCGGATTTCGCTTCGCGTAGAGCGTGAAAATGCTTCTGCGCCTCGCGGGGTTGGTTCGCAACATAGTGCACGAACGGCCGCTCGAGGTGTTGTTGCGCCGGATGATCCAGGGCGCGTGCGAACGCGCGCAATATGGCGAGGTCGGTCGAGCCCTCGAGGTACAGCACCCAGCCGGTCTCCTCAGCGAGGTAGTAGTGCTCGAAACCGAAGTCGCGCAAAGCCTTAAGCAGCTGGCTTCCTTGGTCATCGATCCGGTGCGGAGATCCAACGAAAGCGATCACGATATCGCGACCGGCTGCCTCGTTGAGGACCACCTCCGAGTGGCTGGCAGCAATGATCTGGCTGCCCGTGTGGGCGGCCTCGTCGGCAAGCACTTGATAAATCTGCCGTTGCCGCAAGATCTCCAGGTGCGCGTCGGGCTCGTCCAAAAGCAACACCGAGCCGGGATTGACGGCCATGTGGGCGAGAAGGAGCAAGGTCTGCTGCTGGCCGCGCCCGCTCGCCGACAAATCGAGTGTGACCCCTTCGCGTGTGCGGTAGTCCATGAGGACCTCGCCCCGCTCTTTGATGTAACGCGGTTCGTTGAGCCTCGCGCCGAACAGCTCATGTATTCGTTCGACGATCCGTTGCCACTTCTGGACCCCGTTCTCCGTCAGCAATACTTGCCAACACATGTTGCGCAACACTTCCGCCGTGCGCCCTTCGCCGATCCGCACATTGATGGTTCCGAGCTCCAAGCGGTCTTCGCGGGGCGACAAGCCGGACATCGGCGGAAGGTAGGCCAATCGGAGCCCGGCCAGGTGCGACGGCACTTCCCGTCGCTTGCCGTCCCCAGCGTGCTGCGGTCGGCAGTAGAAGGACTCTTCGTTAGCGTAATCGAACTCCAACGCACAGGTCCAGGCGCTCCCATGGTCCACTCCCTCGGCCGCAATCTTGATGAGCACATTCTGGGTGCGGGTTTTGCCGTCCGCCCGGCTACCCTCGCGAACGTGCAGGTCGTGCCAGAGCAGATTGGCTACTGGAACGGGTACGGCGATGAGGTCGCGTCGGTTGATGGTCACACCCGGCCGTTTTTCGGGCACCACACCGCCGCCGCGCTTCTCCAACCAACGCTTCGTCCCGACATCCCACAAAGCGAGCGCCTGCAGAGCCGAGGTCTTGCCAGCGTTGTTCGGGCCAATGAACACGACACGATCACCGAGCTCGATCTCAACGTCGTTGAAAAGCTTAAAGTTGCGGATGGTGAGCCTGGTCAGCATGATGTCATGTCAGCCCAATCTCCTTCAGGCTCGATGCCCAAGTCGTCATGACGCTCGTGAGTGCGACACCCCTCCGGTGGGCCCGCTCCCAAGAGCAGCTTCGCTGTGCCGGCAACAGTCGTGACCGAGAGGCTGACTTCCAGAATACCGCCAGATTCCACACGCGGCCACGCAGTCCTGCTCGCCAATCCACCAGCCCCCCAACCCTGCCACAATCAGGCCATGAACGCAGGCCTCCAACGCTGGCTCGGCGAGTCGCTCCAGGAACTCCGCGACAAGCACCTCTACAAGACCCCCCGCATCCTCCAATCCCCCGCCGGAGGCAGGGTGAGGATGGACGGCAAGGACGTCGTCAACCTCTCCAGCAACAACTACCTGGGCCTGGCCAACCACCCCAAGGTCCGCCAAGCCGCCCTGGAGGCCATCGAGAAGTGGGGCGTGGGGGCGGGGGCGGTGCGCTGGATCGGCGGCACCATGGAGGTCCACGACGAGCTCGAACGCCGTCTGGCCGAGTTCAAACACGTCGAGAGCGTCCTGGTCTTCACCGGCGGCTTCACGGCCAACAGCGGCTGCATCCCCGCCGTGCTCACCAACCAAGACGTGGTGATCAGCGACGAGCTCAACCACGCCTCGATCATCGACGGCGTGCGGCTGAGCCCGGCCAAGTACAAGAAGTCGGACGGCTACGTGTACGCCCACAAGGACATGGACCACCTGGAGCGCATCCTTCGGGAGACGCAGGGGTTCGCCAAGCGCATGATCATCACCGACGGCGTTTTCAGCATGGATGGCGACATCGCCCCGCTGCCTTCGATCGTCGAGCTTGCGGAGCGGTACGACGCCTTTGTGATGGTGGACGACGCCCACGCCAGCGGCGTGCTGGGCAAGAACGGCGCGGGCACCACGTCGCACTTCGACCTGTACGGCCGTGTGGATATCCAACTGGGCACGCTTTCGAAGGCGCTGGGCGTGGTGGGCGGCTACATCGCGGGGTCGGCGCTGCTCAAGGAGTGGCTGATCAACCGCGGGCGGCCCTATCTGTTCTCCACAGCGCTGCCCCCGATGGTCGCGGCGGCCCTGATCGCGGCCCTGGACGTGATGCAAACCGACCCCGAACCGATGCGCCGCTTGTGGGCGAACGCGAAATGGTGGAAGGAATCCCTGGCTGCGGAGGGCTTCGACACCATGGGCAGCGAAACGCCCATCACGCCGGTGTTCGTGGGGGACGAAGCCAAGGCGCAGGCGTTCGAGCGGGCCTTGTGGGAGGAAGGGGTGTACTCGCTCGCGATCGTGTATCCGACGGTGGCTCTGGGCAAGGCGCGGATTCGGACGATGCCCTCGGCGGCGCACTCGGAGGAAGACCTCGCGTTTGCGC
>JACFNW010000027.1:0-2092 GCA_019454665.1 Fimbriimonadaceae bacterium
GACGCTGCGCCAACCCCTGCGCGCCGGCGGCTTTTTGACCCGCGACCCTCGCGTGAAGGAACGCAAGAAGTACGGCCGCAAGAAGGCCCGCCGCGGCTTCCAGTTCGTCAAGCGGTAACTCGCCGCGCTCCGTTTACGGGCTCTCGGGCTTCACTGGCCCGGGAGCCTTTTTGATCGCAGGGCAAACTCAAGTGCCTAGACTACGGTTCCCTGGTGGACGGCTAATCTTCGAAGGCCGATCGCGGCAGCCGACTTTGGCGGACGATGCTTGCCAAAGTGCCCTGCTTGATCTCAGAATGGTTGGGCACAGGAACCGTGACCGTCGTCTCAGCAGATCTCAGCTGAATGATGACGTGGCTGCCGGACGTCCGAACTTCTGAGAATCCGTTCTGCCGCAAGATCTTGCACACCTCTTTGCCAGAGAGTCGGCGTAGCCTACCCAACGGCTACCTCGACGCTGGTGACGAAGACTTCGCTCCGTAGTCGGCTGACGACCTCCGCCGCGTCCGCCGTTTCAAAGAACAGCGTGAGTGCCTCCCTCAGGTTTGCAGTGGCTTCTTCGACCGTCGCTCCCTGACTTGCGATGTCGAGTTCTGGGCAGAGAGCGACGTACATGTCGTCCTCCCGCTCAATGAGGGCGGTCAGCCGATGCGTTTGCTTCATAGCCCATTATGGGCTGCTCCGGCAACTGCTCCCTCCCAGCCTGAATTGAATGCCAAACCAGCTGGGTCCGGTCCAACGACCTTGAGACGCCTATCGCGCCTCGTAGTACCGCACGTAATCCACCTCGAACCGCGAGGGGTAGATGGCGTCGTCCACGCCCTTCGAGCCGCCCCAGGCCCCGCCGATCGCCAAGTTCAGCTTGAGGCTGTGCGGCTGGGCGAAGGGCCAAACCGCCGGGTCGTCCGACTCCTTGCGATAGACGAAGTAGCGCAGGTCGTCGAAGAAGAACTCGATGCGGTCCGGGAACCACTCGACGGCATAGATGTGGAAGCCTTCCCACGGTTTGCCTGCGTCAATGTTGTTGCCCTTGCCGTTGCCTTTGGTGTGGTTGTACGCGTCGGTGTGGACGTTGGCGTGGACCTTGCCCGGGTCGAAGCCCACGTTCTCCAGGATGTCGATCTCGCCGCACTTGGGCCAGCCGACCTCGCGGATGTTCTCGCCGAGAGTCCAGATCGCGGGCCAGGTGCCGCGACCCGTGGGGACCTTGGCGCGGGCCTCGATGCGGCCGTACAGGAAGGGGCGCTTGCGCGACGTGTGGATGCTGGCCGAAGTCACCGGGCGGCCCTGCCAGTTGTCCTTGCGGGCTTCCAGGATGAGGATGCCCTTCTCGATGCGGGCGTTCTCGCGCCGGTCCTTGGTGTAGTACTGCACCTCGCGGTTGCGGACGTAGCCTTCCTCATACGTCCAGAACTCCTGATTCGGGCCGTCGCCTTTGTCGAACTCGTCCCGCCAGACCAGCCGCCACTTCGAGGCGTCGAACGGCTTCCGCACGGGCTTTTGGTCGCTGGAGCCAGCCAAATCCTGACCGCCGACGGGGACGAGCGACGCCATAGCGCAGAGGAGCAGCGTGGTCAACATGACCCCATTCTAGCCCCGAATGCGCCTTGAAGACGGGTCGGCGAAAAAAGGGGCCGAGGCTCGTCGGAACCTCGCCCTCTCGGCCAAGGCTACTCGCCCCGGCCGGCCGAGTGAATCTCCTTCAGCGTCGGCCCTGCGGCGAGTTGGTAGACGTACACCATGTCGCCCCACGGGTCCTCCGAGGTGACGACGAACTCGTTGATCCCGTCGCCGTCCACATCGCCGGCGGCGACGATCGCTCCGGTGAAGGGTCCGCGCATCTCGCCGAACTCGGACTCGTAAACGACTTCGAGCGTCTTGTCCTGAGTCCGAACGATCACGGCGAAGAAGTCGGCGGCTTTTTTCGTTTCGAGCGTCGAGCCCGAGGAGATTGCGAGCACCTGCTCGGGCTTGCCGTCTCCGTCCAGGTCGGCTTCGAGCCCATCCACGATCTGAGCCTTGCCGGTCTTGCCCTTGGACTTGGCGAAGTCCTGAGCGACCTTCGCCGCAGCGGCATCGCCGGCGGCGATCC
>JACFNW010000027.1:2102-11812 GCA_019454665.1 Fimbriimonadaceae bacterium
GGAAGGAACGTCGCCCTGCTGCCGGAGACCTGGAACAGACCCTTGGCCACATCGCCCTTGAGCGAGACGGAGGGCACGGGCGGGCCGTCGGAGTACTCCAGCGCGGCGACGGTCTGG
The DNA here is from genome assembly GCA_019454665.1 of Fimbriimonadaceae bacterium. Lineage (GTDB taxonomy): Bacteria > Armatimonadota > Fimbriimonadia > Fimbriimonadales > Fimbriimonadaceae > UBA2387. The sequence continues at coordinate 2,220 of JACFNW010000027.1, forward strand.
GAGCCGTCCACCGAGGCGAAGCTCATCTCTTTGCCGTCCAGGTCCTTGCCGGGTTCGGCCCAATTGCCGCCTTGGTTGACGGCGAACACCCAGCCGCCCAGCGACAGCGCCACGGGGTCGGGGTCGGGCATCTTGGACCGGTTGTGTTCGTCAATGACGGCGTCGTACTTCTTCTGGAGTTCTTCTTCGGTAGCCGATTCGAGCTCCTTCTTCCACCATGCGGCGACATCCACACCGCCGGAGGAGGCTTTCACGATCTTGGTGAGCTCCATTTCTTGGTTCGCCTCTTCGACGAACGTCTTCTCGGTCTTGACTTCGATCTCGATTTTCTTGCCGACATGGGCGGCGAGGAAGTAGTTCATCGGGTAGTCGCCGATGTAGTAAGAGGTCTCGGTGCCCTTGTCGTCCTTGAAGATGGCGTGCACGTAGTCGCCGACTTCGAAGGCGACCAGTTCGACGGTCGTGGAGTTGGACGCGCCCTCCGTTTTGGCACCCCCTTGGCACCCTGGTACGGCGACGCATGCGACGGCGAGAAGGAGCCCGAAGGCTCGGAGTTTTGCGAGGGCGTTCATTCAGGCGGAATTTACCTTGGACCCCCTGTCCATGCAATGATCCACTTCAAAAAAAGTGTTCCGATTCGGGACTGGCGGGCGCGCTCCCCTCCCTCGGAATGATCGTGTCTGAGGGAGGGGCCGGGGGAGGGAGCCCGGGGCGTACCTCATTGCGGCGCATCTCTCAGGTGCCGATCTCATCGCGAGCGAAGCAACAGGTCGTACTCGGCATGTGTCCCGATCCAAACCCAAACGAGCTCGTCTCCGTCTTCAATGGCGAGTGCTCGATGACGAAGCCCCACGCGAGCGGTCCAAAACGGTGCAATCTCCTTGAAGCGCAACGAAGGGTGCGTCGGATCGCGCTTGAGAAGCTCGAACGCACGGTCGGCAGTCGCGCGAACTTCTGGCGGCAGCTGACTGTATGCAATCCAAAACCGCTTGGTCGCCCGATGGACCTTAGCCAATCAGAGGTCCTTGAGGGTTCGTTCCCGCCGCTCTTCGCGAGCCTCATCCACCAAGAAGTCCAGCCTTCCTGCATCCGCGTCGCGCGCGATCCGTCGCTCCCAGACATCGTGTTGAAACGTCGTGAACCACAGCGCAAAGCGCTGCAGTTCCGACTCGCTCAGCGCCTCAACGTCGCGTTCGAGCCTCTCGACACGATCAGTCATACCCTTGAGTATACGCCGCCCGGCTTCACCCGCAGCCCACCTTCCCCAAACAACCGATCTGATATACTTCTGTCCACATGTCCGGTTTGAACGGGAACGGTTGGTTGGTCCTGCGCAACGCGCGCGGCAACAACCTGCGCGGCGTGGACGCCGCGTTCCCGACCGGGTTGCTCACGTGTGTCACCGGCGTCTCGGGCAGCGGCAAGTCCACCCTCGTCCAAGACACCCTGTTCCCCCGGCTGATGTTCGAGGTCTACGGCACGCGCACCGTTTGGGCCCCGCACGACGAGCTCGAAGGCCACGAGGGGTTCGACAAGGTGATTGACATAGACCAGTCGCCCATCGGCAGGACGCCGCGCAGCAATCCGGCCACGTACACCGGCACGTTCGACATGATCCGCGACTTGTTCGCCATGACCCCCGACGCCCGGGTGCGCGGCTACAAGCAGGGGCGGTTCAGCTTCAACGTGAAGGGCGGGCGGTGCGAGGCGTGCAAGGGCGACGGCATCATCAAGATCGAGATGCACTTCCTGCCCGACGTGTACGTGCCTTGCGAGGTGTGCAAGGGCAAGCGCTACAACCGCGAGACGCTCGAGGTCAAGTACAAGGACAAATCCATCTCCGAGGTTCTGGAGACCACCATCGAAGAGGCCGTCGAATTCTTCCGTCCGATCCCCAAGATCTTCCGCAAGCTCGAAACGCTGCTGGAGGTCGGGCTGGGCTACGTCCGGCTCGGCCAGCCCGCCACCACGCTCTCGGGGGGCGAGGCGCAACGCATCAAGCTGGCGGCCGAGCTATCGAAGCGGTCCACTGGGCGCACGGTCTATATCCTGGACGAACCGACGACGGGGTTGCACTTCGAAGACGTGAAGAAGCTGCTGCACGTGTTGCACCGGCTGGTGGATCAGGGCAACACCGTGATCGTGATCGAGCACAACCTGGACGTGATCAAGACGGCGGACTGGATCGTGGACATGGGTCCCGAAGGCGGCACCGGTGGCGGCGGCGTGGTGGCGATGGGCACCCCCGAAGAGGTGGCCTCCGTTGAGGCTAGCTGGACCGGCCGCTATCTGCGCGGAGTGCTGGCCTCCCCTCACTCGGAATGATCGTGTCTGAGGGAGGGGCCGGGGGAGGGAGCCCGCGCGCGACCCTGAGAGGCGCGCACGCGTGCAGACGTATGATGCATCTATGCGACTGGTGCGCCGCCCGCTTTGCCCGGAGCTCGGCGACGCCCGGCTACCCGTGGTACGAGCGGCGGACTTCGGGATGGGCGCCCAGATGCGCTTCGATCTCGGAGAGCGTGGGGACCTCTTCTGACGCCCCTTCGTGCAGGCAGTTCAGCGCCCCGGCGGCCGCGGCGAACGCAAGGCAGCGCATCCACGGCCAGCCCTGATCCAGCCCGATCAGCAGGCCCGCACGAAACACATCGCCAGCGCCGGTCGAATCCACCACGTGGTCAATTGGGAACGGCGGCAGGGTCCGGGCTGGGCCACCGGGCTCGGCGGCGTGGATTCCGTGCGCCCCGTCGGTGAGCACGGCGGGGCACTGAAACCGTCGAGCCATCTCGACGACCACCTCGCGGTTGGCTTGAAGGTCGCCGCGCGCCCCGATCCAATCGGTGCTGCACTGCCAGCAACCGCCGGGGACGGGCGGATCGGAGTCCTGGTAGAAGTCCATCAGCAGCACCGGACGCCCTTGCCCCACGGCGCGGCGCACGACCTGCCGGGCCGTTTCGCCCATGTTCGGTTCGGCGGCCAGCCACCCCGAATCGCCGATGTCGAAGGCTCCTGCGGGGACGCCGTCGAGTTCAGAGAAGCCCAGCCCGAACATCGTCCGCTCGCCGTCCGGAGTCAAGTACACGTCGCAGACGGGCGTCTGGCGGTCGAACTCGGGCGCGGAGAAAGCGATGCCTCGACCCCGCAGGGCTTTCTCGATCATCGAGCGCAGGTCGCCTTGCCCCAGCGGGTTGCCCACCAATCGCACCTCGGCGCCCCAAGCCTGCAACGCCGAGGCGGTGTTGGCCGCTTCGCCACCCAAGAGCCAACGCTCGGACTCGACCCCGACGTAGCCCCCGATGGGCGGGATGCGTTGGACTCGGCGTACGCGATCCAGGCAGACGGTGCCGAACACGGTGATCACGGGAACGATTCTAGCCGCGTGGCGGGGCGCCGTTTTCGAGCTTGGCGAAGACCATGCGCCCGCGTTCGGTTTGGATGAGCTGCGTGACCACCACGTCGAGCGTTTCGCCGAGGTGCGCGCGGCCGTTCTCGACGACGACCATCGTGCCGTCTTCGAGGTAGCCCACGCCTTGGCCCGCTTGGTTGCCTTCGCGAGCGACCGTGATCGTCAGGTTCTCTTGCGGCAGAATGTTGGGCCGCATGGCAACGGCCAGGTCGTTGACGTTGAGGACGCTCACGCCTTCGAGTTTGGCCACGTTGTTGAGGTTCCAGTCGTTCGTCACGATGTCCGCTCCCAGAGCCTTCGCCAAGCGAACCAAGCGGGAGTCCACCTCGTCCTTGTTGCCGGCGATCAGGCGATCGTGGATGCGGACCTCGAGGTTGAAGTCCTCTTGGAGTCGGCGCAGCACGTCGAGGCCGCGTCTCCCTCGTTGGCGCCGGTTGGCGTCCGCCGAATCCGCGATGTATTGGAGTTCTTCCAGCACGAAGCCCGGAACGTACATCGGCCCCTCGATGAACCCCGTTCGGACGATCTCGTAGATGCGCCCGTCAATGATGATGTTGGTGTCGAGGACTTTGATTCCGGACCGCTTGCCCGCGCGACCCCGGTTCCACGGCAAGACGTCGCCCATGGACTGCAGCGCATACACGGCCAACGCCGCGAGGCCCAACGTCAGCAGCAACGTCACGACGAGCACGAAGATCCCCGACAGGGAGGCCGACAGGAGCGTGGTGAACGGCAGCGAGATGAGCAATCCGGCGAACACGCCGATGAACAGGTTCAGCTTGTCGCCCGCGCTCATCGAATCCCATCGGGACGCGACGCGGTGGGCCGTGCGAAGCAAGAGGTTGCCGAGCCCTGCGCCGGCGATCACCCCGAAGAGGGAACTGGCCGTGATGGTGAACGGGTTCTGCGCGTTCAGTTTCTCGGTGCCCGGTTGGGTGCCAGCGGGAAGCAGGTCGAACAGCCGCTGGATGAGCAGGGGCGCGTAGACGCCCGCGACGATGCCGCCTGCGACAGCGAACACCGCCGTGACCCAGAACCTCGTACCCCATCTATGGACCGGTCGAATCACCGCTTTGTCGTTCCTAGAACCTCGATGCGCACACCTTCGAGGATGGTGAAGAAGAAGGCATCCTCGACGTTGCCTTCTCCCAGTTTAACGTGAGTCGGCGAGATTTGCTCACGAGATTCGGTTGGATCGAGACCAATCCAGCGATTGCCGTCCCACACCTCGACCCACGCGTGATAGTAGAAGCGGTCGTTCCACAGGGTGAGACCGCTCGCAAGGCGGGTGGGAATGTCTGCGGCGCGCATCAGCGAAGCGGCGAGAATGGCGTAATCGCGGCAGACGCCCTCTTTGGTGGCGAGGACTTCGCGCGCATCCCGCAGCACGCCGATGCCCGCATTCGAGCGCATGTGCTGGTACACCCAATCCTTGATCGCCATCGCCTTGTCCAATCGTGTTGCGGCGCCTTCCGCAATGTCGGCGGCCACGGAGCGAATGGCCGGATCGTCGCTGGCGACATAGGGGGACGGCTGCGCCCACTTGGGGTCTGCCGGAGCCATCTCCTTCTTCCCTCTTCCTTCATCCCAGACCGGAGGATGTACCTTGACGACCCAGGCGTCGCCGCGCTTGGCCACCGTCTGGTGGTCGCCCGAGGGCAGGTGCGAAAGGTCAAGGCCAGAGAGTTTGAGTTCGATCGCCTTGTACTGGGCGGGCTCGCCGAGTTTCGGATTGACCTCGAGGCTGGACGCCGTGGCCAGATCGGCGGGCACGTAGGCACCCTCGGGGCGGGCGAGCGCCTTTTCCTTGGGTTCGGGGATCATCTCGATGCCCAAGGGCCCCGTCATCTTGATGAGGTCTCCCTTGGCTGTGAAGAATGCCGTCGAAGTCATTCGGGGGTCTTTGATCTCGACGGCCTGCGCCTTGACCTTGGTCCCTTGCACGTCCACTTCCCGTTCTCCCAGCGGGTTGAGCTCGTTCTTGACGAGGGTCAGTGTGGTGGAGTCCAGTATGTAGAACGTCCTCTTCGGACTTCCCGCCAGCAGGGCCGTCAAGGGGTCGTCCACGATCCAGGCGTCCTTGGGAACATCAATCGTCTTGTCCGATCTGTTGCCGTTGTTGTCCACATCGAGGCGGACTTTGTCGCCTTCGAACTTGGCGTCGAGGGTTTGCGAACGCCCTGCCGATTCTTGCTTCACCCACATGGTCAGCGGTCTGCCGTTGGCGTCGCTGAACGTTCGGGAATCCAACCGGATTTCCAAATCCGCGCCCAACATCTTGAGGCTCATGACGGTTTGGGCTTCGCTGAGCGTGCCTTGGACTCCCTTCTGGGTCTCGGGGCGGGAAGTGAACTTGGCGTGGCCGATCTTGCTGCCGCGCATGTAGACGCCGACCCAGCTCTCGTCGGCGCGGCCCCAGGCCGTCGTCATGGCGAAAGCAAGCAAGAAGCAAACGAGGGTCCAACGTTTCATGGCGCGCAGTCTGGCTATCATACTGGAGGTCTTCCTTTACTGCTGGGACGCTCTGGGAGCGTTCCGGTTGCAGTTCCGGTTGGTTCTTTCAACAAGTGTCGCGATCCCGAGATCCCTTGACCACGCCGGTCGGCTGGCTGATGCGCCCGGTCGTCCCCCTCGAGGCCACCGATTCGGTGGAACGCGCGGCGTCGCGCCTGAGCTCGGCGGGTGCCGATGGGCTGCCCGTGCAAGACGAGGAGCGTTACGTCGGACGCGTGGACCAACGGCACCTGAGCGACTGGATCGGCCGAAGCGAAGGCGCGGACCTTGCCCTGGGCTCCCTTCTGTCCGGCGAGGACGCGCAAACGGGCCGAGTTTCGCCAAGAGCCACGGGTGCCGAGGCGTTGCGCTTGTTCGAAAGCAGCGGCCTTTCGTGGCTGGCCGTGGTGGACGAGCTCGACCGCGTGATGGGCGTGATCGCTCCTTCCGACCTGCTTTCGACCCATGAGCACACGCCTCGGCCGCGCACCGTCGGCGGCATGGCTACGCCGTTCGGGGTTTATCTGACCACGGGCAACCTTCGCGCGGGCGTATCGGATTGGGCGCTGATGTCCACGGGCGCGTTGATGTTCTTCCTGTTGCTCGCCGCCAGCCTTGCCACCGATGGCGTCGCTCGGCTGCTCATCCACTGGCACGCTTCCGACGATGCGGTGTTCTGGACCGTGGAGGTGTTGCCGTTCGTGCTGTTCATGGCGTTGTTGCGGGCGATCCCGTTGGCCGGCATCCACGCGGCTGAGCATCAGGTGGTGCACGCCATCGAGCGGGGCGAGGCGCTGACGCCTTCGATCGTGCGACGCATGCCGCGGGTCCATCCCCGTTGCGGCACCAACTTCGCCGTCGGCTTGACGATGTTCTTGGGTTTGGCTTCGGCTCCGTGGATCGGCGACCTTCGGCTTCAGTTGCTGTTTGCGGTGGTGGCGACGCTGCTTCTGTGGAGGCGGTTGGGTGGCGTGATGCAGTACTGGGTCACCACACGCCGCCCGAACGAGAAGCACTTGGCGATGGGGATACGCAGCGGCGAAGCGTTGCTCGACCGGCTCCGCACCCACTCCGACGCCCCCGCCTCGCCGCTGGTGCGGGTTTACAACAGCGGCTTGTTGCAGGTGATGTCGGGTGCGCTGCTGGTCTACGGAATCGCGTTCCTTGTAGCGAAGGCGTTTGGCTATGCGATTTGAGGGGCGTGCGTTTCCACCGTGGAAACGAACCCGGCTACGGCCGAGGGCAGGAAGATGCAAGCCGTTCCGATCACCTCCGGATCGTCTGCACCAACGCCGAATACGGCGTCTCGAGCCCGCGCACAGCCAGCGCGAGCGCGACGACGAGGTCGTCGTGGAAACCAGGGGCCGCCCCGTAGCGCATCCCCGCGCCCGTTCGCTCGGCGCGAAAGGCCCGCAGTTCCATCAACAGCTTCGGGTGTGGTGCGAACCGCAACGCGCCCGTCTCGACCATCCATGCGAGGTCTTGGACCAGCTTCTCCTTGACCTCCGGGGTGAACGTCACGAATTCCACCCCGGATTCGAGGATGCGGCGCAACATGAGCGTCGGTTCGTGGCCCAACGACGTGGCATCGCAATGGATGACTTTCGGCCCTTCGAACCGCGACAGATAGTCGAGCACGCGGTGGACTTGGTCGGCGAAGCTCGGCCCCTGCATCGTGGCTAGGTCGGCGATCCACGCGTCGCGCCGCGTGCCGCACAGCACGACCACGGCCGTCGCATCCACGAACTTCGCCCAGTCCACTCCCACCGAGAAGGGCGGTTCGGGTTCGGGCAATGCAGCCACGGCGCACCGCTGCACCGCTTCCTCCTCGAACACCTGCCCTTCCAGCGAGAGGAACTCCGCGCCGTATTCCACCCGGTAGGCCCGCTCGCTGACGAGGGCCCGCTGGATTTCCAGGGTCTCGGCGGACACCAGGGGGTTCTCCCACGACGGCGCGGCGCGGCTCCAGACGTTCGGGTGCCCGTCCTGCCCCATCACGAAGAACCGCCAGAAGTGGTTGGTGCCCGCAGGCGTGCTGATGAGCGTGAGCCGCCCGCCCGTGGTCGCCAGCATCGGCATGGCGATCTCGGTGATGAGCGCCTCGGGGACATAGGCGGCTTCGTCCACCACGATGTGGGTCGCTTCTCGCCCGCGCAGGTGGCGCAGCACGTGGCCCGAACGCGCGTGAACGCGATGCGCGCCCCACAGCCAAACGGGGTGCGGTGTGGCGCGGAACTTGGAAAGCTCGCTGGGCAGCAGGCCGCGCTCCTCGGCCAACGCGTTGAGCTCCATTGCACGGTCCATCACCAGCCGCGCTTGGTCGAGGGTGGGCGCGAGAATCAGGTGGCGCGTGGGCGTGGGCGAGCGCAATGCGGCCAGAACGTCGGCGGCGCACGCGTCGGTCTTGCCCCATCGCCGCCCGCACGCGAGCACGCGGATCCTCGCCGGATTCATCAAGAACTCCCGCTGGCCCGGATGAGGCTTCCACAACGGGGCGATCTGCTCGAGAAACGCTTCCACGCCGATCCGCAGCCCGCCATCGGCCCAAGTCAACCGTGGACGGTAGAATGACCCGCGCGATGCGCGCCACCTTCGCCGGATTTGTGTTCCCCGATCGCGAAACCCCGGAAGGCCCGGCCCGGCGCGCCGACTTCGCCCCCGAAGAAGTCTTGGCCCTCGCATCCCGGTTCCGCGTGGATGCGCCACGAGGCGGGTCGGCGTTTCCCAAACGCGGCAACATCAACCTGCACACGTTCGTGATCGAAGGCGAACGCGAGGGGCGGACCGAGGCGTTTCTGCTCCAGCGCATCAACACCGACGTGTTTTCGCGCCCTTTTCGCGTGATGCGCGCGATGGTCGCTTGGACCGAAGCCCAAGCCGCCTACTTGGAGGAGCATCCTGCGGCCAAAGCCACGGGATGGGAGCCGATCGAACTGGTGGCATCGAACGACGGGGCCCCGTTCGTGGTGGACGACGGGCCGCACGGCTGGTCGGTGTGGCGCATGATGAAGCGGATCCCGGACGTGGTCGAGTACAAGAGTCTGGGCGAGGTGGCCGACCCCGGCGAGCGGTTGCGCTTGGCGGGCGAAGTGGGTCGCGGGCTGGCTCTGAACGCCGACCTGACGTCCCGCATGAGCCTCGAAGGTCTCCAACCTTCGTTGCTCGGCTACCGCGACACGCGGGGCTACTTCGCCCAGTTTCGCGCCGTGGCAGCGGGTTGCGCGTCGCGCAAGGACGCCGTGCCGTTCATGCCCGCCGACCCCGAACTCGCCGAGGCGACCGAATCGCTTTACCGGCTGAGCGACCCCGCTTGCGCGGCACGGATCAAGGAGCCCGCTCTGCAGCCCTATCTGGAGCGCATCGCCTCGGCCGAGACGTTCGGGTGCTGGTTGCAGGATGCCGTGGCCTCGGGCACCGTGCGGCGAACGCCGATCCACGGGGACACCAAAATCGAGAACTTCCTGTTCGACCGCACGACGGGCCGCGTGAGGAGTCTGGTGGACTTGGACACGATCATGCCGTTCACGTGGCTGGCCGATTACGGCGACATGCTACGCTCGCTGTGCAACGTGGCCGGCGAGAAGGAGACCGACTTGGCCAAGGTCCAGGTGGATCGCGACGTGGCCGATGCCGTCCGACGCGGGTTCGAGGAGGCCGTGGTCGAGGCTCCGGCCAACGAACTCGCGGGCATGGAGGA
>JACFNW010000028.1:0-11263 GCA_019454665.1 Fimbriimonadaceae bacterium
CGTCCCACCGTCGAACCGAGGCTCGACAGGTCAGGGGCGCCGCCCACCAACACGTTCATGACTTTTGTATCGGACCAAAGCGCTCGGCGAGCAGTCCCGCGATAAAGGGACGCAGCCACTTCCACGCCCAACGACGTCTGCTTGGCCGAGAAAACCAGCAAGTACGCGATGTTCAGGTCGCGGACCACTTTGCGCGCGTCCTCGATCGTCACGCGCTCGGGGACCTTGATCTTGCCTTCCTCGACGGCGGTGCGGAACACCACGTCTGTCATGCTCCACAAGATGACGTTGACGCGACCCTCGGCATCGAACTCCGCGCCGACTTCGGGATAGATCGGCATGTTGAGCTCGGCTTGCTCGGCCGTGCCTTCCAGGAGCTGCACCACCAGCATCTCGGGAGCGGCCAACGCGTGGCCCGCAGCGGCCAACGCGACCCACGCCAGCAACGATCTTAGCGCGCGCATGTCAGCCTCCCAGGACTTCGATCGCCTTCTTGCACGTCTCGATGGCCATGCGAAGGCGCGCGGCATCGCCGCCCGATGCGATTTGCCGCTCGAAGGCGTTCACCGCACGCTGATAGGCGCGCAAAGCGTCGTTTCGTCGTCCGAGTTGCTGATAAACCATGGCCAGGTTGTGGTTGGTCCGCCCGGGATCCGCTCCGGCTTCCAGGGCTCGCTCGTAGGCTTGAGCCGCCTTGGCGTAGTCGCCGGTTTGGTGGTGGTTGCGTGCGGTGACGAGCAACGCGCTGGCGCCCGTCGAGGTTTGGGACGACGATCCGGTGCCAGACGCCGAATTCCCGCCGATGCGCGGCCCGTTCGGGTCGCTGATCCGGATGTTGATGTAACCCGGATCGTCGGTGGCCCGGGTGGGCTGGGACGTGTTGCCGCCCCCGAGTTGGGGCGCGGGGTCGGGGCCGGTCTTCGTCGTGTTGCCATCCCCCTGAACCTGTTCCGTGGGTCGTCCACCATCGTTCGTGCCTTGCGGGATGGACTGGACGACGGGTCGAATCGGGGGAATGACTGGATCAACACCGGTGATGGGAGGAACGCGGTCGCCGCCCGTCAACGCACCTTCGATCACCGTGTTGCGGGGGCCCGAGTCGAACACGCGGCCCGGCCCCTCGACGTCGAGCCGTCCGGCGTTCGCGTTGGTGTCCTGGGGTTGGTTCGGGTTGCCTTGGGCGCCGACCGCCTGAGGGTTCATCTGGAATCCGGTGTTCACGTTGGCCTGCTGGCCGCCGGCGGAGTCTTCCATCACCAGCTTGGGCGACTCGTCGCGGTTGCGCCCCTGAATCAGCCCGATGGTCGCGCCGATGCACACGACGAGCACCGTGGCCGCGGCGCCAGCGAGAAGCGCGCGCCGCCGTTGGGGCCGCGTGCTCTCTTCGGGGTCTTGCAGCGCGAGCACGTTGCGCAGGTGGTTGAGCTTGATCTTGTCGAGCGCGGAATCGGGGTACAGCTCGACCACGCGCTCGTACGTCGTGATGGCGTCTCCCAACTCGCCCCGATGCTCGTGCACCGAGGCCTTGAGGCAGAGCGCCTCGCGGGATGCCGGGTGGGCGGCGATGGCCGTTTCGGCCACGGCCATCGCTTCCTCGTACCGGCGGTCGAAGGCCATTCGCTCGCCTTCGGAGACCAACTTCGCGTGCTCGGCCAACGCGGCCCGGATCGCGTCGTCCGCGAGAGCGCTTCCGCAGCTCCGGCAGAACTTGCTGTCCAAGGTGTTGGCGGCCTGGCAATTCTGGCAATGCACCATTTGTTTGCGTTCCACAGGCGGCGTCGCGCAGCCACCAGGTCAGATTCTACCAACCCGCCCGACCACGACCTTCCGCGACCGCGTGCCTCGGCGCACCTCGTCGCGATACACGTCGCACAATCCTCTGTACGCATAGACGTCGTACGCGCGCATCAGCTTCTTCAACCCTTGAACGAAAATGCTCTGCGCGCCCTGCTTGGTGTGGCCGCCGGCGTGCCCGATCTCCTCGAACGTGCGACCTTCGAGCCGCTGCATGAGCACGTCGCGCTGCCGATCGGTGAGGTCTGCGGCGGCGATGACGTCCTCGCATTCGGACTGGAGCATCGGGTGCGAGCCTCGGCCCATCGCGACGTGGGCGAACTTCGCCTCGCGGCGGCTGGCCGAGCGCAGTTTGGCTTCGAAGCTGGCTTCGGTGTAATGAGGCGCCTTCCGATCACGCTCGCATAGGGCGAGAAGGGCTTCGGCGACAAACGCAAGGTCTTCCTTATTCATGGCGCGACCGGGAGGCACAAGTAATAGTAGTATATATTCGTCTACTATATCGCCTCCCTTCGCGCTTCGCCGTCAACCGTTGGGAATCTGAATTCTGCGAAGATGATCCCCCTGCGACGGCGACACTCCCGCGGGGGTTCGACCTAGAGAGCGGAAGTCTCGGTCAGACTCAAACCTTCCTCCAGCAGACGCCCAAGGGTGAAACCCAGAGATGGTGCATCGTTCAGTGGACCCAAAAGGAAGGACGCTGAGTCTGGGTTGCCCCAAATCCTGCGATAAGGACGCAGTCTCAGCGTGATGGTAGTTTAGCGCACGCCAGGCGAATTGTCAACAAGCCGAGTGCCACAGCCGAGAACACATGGGTCGGATGACCCCTCCCCTGCCCGGACCCGTGCCCTCTCCACCAAGGGGTCATAATCCGGCCATGGATCGCATCAGGGTCGCCTTGATCGGTGGCAGCGGCATCGGCGCGATGCTCGAAAAGCACTGCCGCGGAGCGGTCCGAGTCCCCACCAAGTTCGGTGTCCTCCGCGCACGCGAAATGCCCCTGGCGGGTTCGACGGTGTGGGTGGTCAACCGCCACGGGCCGGGGCACCGAGTCCCTCCGCACCGCGTCAACTACCGGGCGGTCGCCGAAGGGCTCCGCCGCGCGGGATGCCGGATCGCCTTTTCTTCAGCGGCCGTGGGCAGCCTGCGAACCGATTGGCCCGTCGAGACCCTGGCCATCCCCGACGACGTCCTCGACCTCTCCGGGCGACGCCCCACGCTGTACGACGCGGTCGTCCGCCACACCGACTTCACCCAACCCTTCGGTCCAGCGGCCCGCAAGGCCTACCTCGACGCCGCAGCCAACCTGGGCACAGCCGTCCACGATGGCGGGGTGTATGTGACCGGCAACGGTCCGCGTTTCGAGACGCCCCACGAAATCCGCTGGATGCGGCAGCAAGGCGGCGACGTCGTGGGCATGACGGCCGGAACCGAGGCCATCCTGATGCGCGAGGCCGGTATCGCCTACGCCAACGCCTCGTTCGTCACCAACCTTGGGTGCGGCCTTTCGACGACCCCCATCACGGACGAAGAGGTACAAGAGGTCATGCGCCGCAGCGGCAAGCGCGTCCTTGACCTGATGCTCGAGGCCGCGCGGCTGGCTTTGGAGGTGGTCCGATGAGTCTGGGAAGACGCAGCTTCGCCGTGTTTCTCGCCATGACGCCGGGCATCGGCGGCCGCTCGATCGTGCGCATCCTGACTCGCAACGACCTGCTCGCGCGCTCGCCGGAGGAGTTCCTCGCCCTGTCCGCCGAGGCGCTGGCCGAAGAGTACAAGCTCGGACCCAAAGCCGTCAACGCGCTCACCAACAACCAGGCCGAGTTGCTCCGCGAGGCCGCCGAGACCGAAACGCGTATGAACGAACTCGGCGTCACACTGGTCACGCTGGCCGACGCCAACTACCCCGAGCGCATCGAAGTCATGGACCCCGATCCGCCGGGGATGCTGTTCATGTACGGAAACCACAAGCTGCTCGAGGCGTCCACGTTTGCCGTCCTGAGTTCGCGAGGCTCGCCCGGAGCCGCCTTGGACGAACTCGAAGCGCTGGCCGAAGAAGGCGTCTTGGCCGGCAACGTGCTGGTGAGCGGCCACGATACGCCCGAGTACCAACGGTCGGCCGTGGTCCCGCTGCGTTGGGGCGCACCGCGCATTCTGGTGCTCGACCGGGGACTGTACGAGGGGTTCGGCAAGGAGTTGCGATCCGAGCCCTTCCGTGCGGCGCGACTCTGGCGGTACGAGTACGACCCCCACACCGACCTCGCGATCTCGCCCTTCCGCCCGCACGCCAAGTACGTCGGCATCAACAACCAGGTCCGCGACCGACTCATCGCCTCGCTGGCCGACCGCTTGGATTTCGTGGACGTCAAGCCCACGGGCAACATGGAGAAGTGCCTGCGCCTGGCCCTGAAGGCGGGACGCAAGGTGCGCGTGTGCGATCGGTCGCTGGGCTACCGCGACTACGTCCGCGAAGGCGCCGAGCCGATCCGCTCCTGACGTCACTCGTCTTCGAGCATCTTCGGCCAATCGTCCTTGAGCAGCCGCGAGAGCGACCGGTCTGCGAGCAGGCGGCCCTCGTTCTGGCAGATCGCGCAGTAGTTGGTCTCGTTGTCGGCGTAGCGGATGCGCTGCACCTTGCGCCCGCACACGGGGCACGGCTCGCCGAACTTGCCGTGGACGGCGAACTCGGGACGGAAGGCCGTCACCTCGCCCCGGCCCGGGAACTTCTTGATCGCCTTCTGAACGAGCCTCTCCGTCCAAGTGCCAAGCACCTCCCGCATTCCCAGGAACAACCGCTCGACCTCGGATGCGTCAAGGCTGCGCGTCAAACGCATCGGCGAGAGGCGGGCGGCGTGCAGAATCTCGTCGGAGAATGCGTTCCCGATGCCCGAGAACGCCTCGGGGTTGGTCATCGCGCGCTTGAGCGTGCGGTTCTCGCGCAGCAGCGCTTCCCGAAACGACTCAAGGTCGCAGGCCATCGGCTCGATCCCGCCCCTCCGGTGCGCCTCGAGCCCGTCCCGGCCAGCGACGGCCGTCAGGTTCGCGCGCTTCTTGGTGCCGGCTTCGGTAAGCAGCAGGTGGCCGGACTCGAATTCGAAGCAAGCCGCAGTGGTGCGCCCGCCGGGTTGGCCGGGAGCGGGCGGACCCGCACGCCAGAGCAAACGCCCCGCAATCATCAGGTGGATGACCAGATAGCGTCCGCCCTCGAACCCCAGCGCGATGCGCTTGCCCAGTCGCTCGGCGCCCACAAACGTTAATCCCTCGAAGGAGGACAGGGGGGGCTCGACCGATTTCAGGATCGAGGGACCGAACACGCGCACGCGCGCCAAACGTTGGCCCGCCAACACGCGATCTAGGGCCGCGACGTAGGCTTCGACGTCGGGCAGTTCGGGCACGGGACTCCAGCTAGTCGGTGGACAGGGCGAGCAGGATGGCCGTGGTCAGCGACTTGTCGTCCGGCTTGGTGCGGGCCGCGAAGCGCATGACGACCTTGCCGTCTCGATCCACGAGGAACTTGTGGAAGTTCCAATCCACCTCGGTGTCGTCGGTGTTGTCCACGAGCCACTGGTACAGAGGATGCTTGTCCACGCCCAGCACGCTGATCTTGGAGAACATGGGGAACGTGACGTCGTACTTGCCCGTGCAGAATGCCTTGATCTCCTCGTTGGTGCCCGGCTCCTGGCCGTTGAAGTCGTTGGCGGGGAACCCGAGGATGACCAGCCCCTTCTCCTTGTACGCCCGATAGAGCTTCTCCAGCCCCTCGTATTGGGGCGTGAGTCCGCAACGGCTGGCGACGTTCACGACCAAGACAACCTTGCCCTTGTACTTGGCCAAGGACTGCGACTTGCCGTCAATGTCTTCCATCACGAACTCGTGAAGGGACTCCGGCTCGGAAGGCTTCGCCTGCCGGGTCTGTTGACCGGCGGACACTCCGAACGCGAGCGCACCGAGCGCCAAGAGGACGACGATCTGTTTCATGGTTCTCATTATGCTGGACGCGCGAGCGTTTGTCAAAGTTCTCCCCCGTGTCGGGCTGGGATTCACGCGGGCACACGCTTGCCGACCCACTCCAGGTCTACGCCTCGGGCGTACAGGAGTTCCTGAAGTTGGCCCACGTGGATGCCGAGGTGGCGGATGTTGACCAACTGGTGGTCGAGTTTGGGGATGGGATACCACGGGAACCCGGATTCGGCCGCACCGAGGTCCAGAGCATCCACCCAACCGGACAGGTTTTGCTCGATCTCGGCCAGGTATTCCAGCAGGTCCTGCGGGGAGTACGTGGTCTCGACGGGCGGTATGCCGTCCTCGTCGTCGTCCCACAGAATCACGCCCTGCGGCTGGTGTCTCGCCCAGGGGGTGAACTCCGTGTGGCTGGGCATCATGTAGAAGTGGGTGTAGAACAGGGTGTGGTAGGCGATGCGCCAGAACGTCCGGGGGTGCTCCCCTGCGCTCCACGCGTCGTCCGGGCACCGTTCGATGCACTCGCGCAACATGGCCAAGCCGGCACCGTACTGGCCTTTGAGGGCGTCTTTGAGGTCCATGCCGCGATTCTGGCACCTTGTCCGCGGACGCAGACGACCGCCGCGACGTTGGGACAGGGCATACTCATCCGTCCGACTGCCTCGCATGAGATGTCGCGTCAGCGACTGAAGCGGGCGAATCAAGCTCAGAACCTTGATCAGGCTTCCTTCGCCCGCGGTCCTAGGGCGGCACAAGATCGAAGCCAATTGGTTGATCGCCATGCTCCAGCCAAATGCGATCAAGATATAGGCTCCGAACATGTAATTAGGAATCGGCGGATAGAACCATCCAAATGTCGCGTAGTTTGCGCAAATGGCGATCACAATGCGCCATTGTCCCGTGCAGGCGAGAGCCAACAGGGTCAGGCAACCCAAGGCGGCCGACAACTCCGCAAAGCCACGACTCCTGTAAGGATAGCCAACGGAAAATGATTGCAGCAGATTCAGAATTGCATTCCTCACGATTATTGACGGAGTCGCATTATCCCACCATGCTTCGCCCATGACTGCCGCATAGCGATTGCTCACGGTAGGATCGCCCCAATTCCCACTGACTGGATTGGTGTCGATCTTGATGCCTGTTCGACGTCTGAACTCAGCGAATCCGACGGCGTCCTCCACGTCGATTACGTTTGTCCCGCCATACGCTCCCAAGCCAATGAACCGCGAATGTGCGAATTGAGCGGCCCGATTCGGAGAGGAGGTGCCGACGATAAAACAACTGCCGATACAAACAACAGCCACGGTACATCCGATGAGCGCAACTGGTCGCGATTTTTGTGCCAAAGTACGGACTGCGGCCATGATTCCGGCCCAAATGGCGAGCAAAACTGAAGTTGGCCTGATCGCCACGGATAGAGTCACCAGCGCTACGCCAACGGCACCGATTGGCCATCGAATAACGGTTTTGCTCCACATGTAGAGCAGCACAGCAGATGGAATACAAGCCCAGAAGTAGTAGAATGGATATGTGACGACCTGAATGACGATCGGGTTTATGCCGTATAGGCAAAGAAACGCCAATCGCTGAATCGTCGCGATGTGGTGGCACATGCAAGAATCAACAAACACAGGAGAATGTGTGCTATCACTTGGATTATCCGGACCGCTACTAGGTCACCAAGGAAAGGAAAGCACAACTGGGCGAGTTTCGCAATTGCGATATACCCGGTGTTATTGACCGCATGAGGCTGGGTATCGCTAGTTCGCCGGTGCTTGTATTGATCGTAATCGCCATAGGGCAGTTGTTTTACGATTTCGTAATCAGAAGGTGAGATCCTCCACGCTCCAAAGAGCGGGGAGTTCTTTGCGCCAGAGAAGTACGGAAACGTCCAACTCGTGCTCATGTGCTTCGGATTCCAAAAGGTTGCTGACGCTGAAGCGATAAGTAGACAGGACCAGAGCAGGAAGCGCATACTTGCTCGGCTGCCCCTCGTGGCTGTTGGCAGTGGAGAGCGGGCGATCCACGCTGTCAGTTGCTGCAGATGTCTAGTCACCATCGCCCGTGTCGTTGGTCGGATCGTGGGGGGTTTTGGCGCGGGAACCTTGGTCTACCGGCCCTTCGTGCGGGCCGGGGCTCGACTCCTGCACGTCGCCCAACGGCCTGCCCGTGGGAGCCGCAGGGTCCACCGCAGGCACCAGAAGCAACCGGTTGCGTTCCTGCTCGAACACCGTGAACCCGAGGCGCGCGCCCATGTCGCGCAACATGTCCAGCCCGGTGAGCTGCGTGTACGAAACCCGTGCCAGGTGCTTTTCGGGGAACCCGGGGGCCAGTTCGATCTGGTAGCCCGTCTGCGCCGCGATGGCCTGCAATGCCGTTCTAAGGTCCACATCGGTGAGTTCCACCGATCGCAGATTGTCTGGCGCCCCTTGCTGGGTCTGATCGTGGGCCTGGGAAGCGCCGGGGTTCTGGGAACCGGAGAGCGTGGGTTGCGGCGGCGTCACATTCTCGAACCCTTGACCGCCGGCGGCGGGCGTCCGGACTTCGGCGACCGGTTTGGTCGGCGGCGGGCCGGCATAAGACTTGGCGAGTTCGTACGACGCGTAGCCCAGCGCGCAAAGTCCCACAAACGCCGCGGCCCAAACCCAACGAGGTGCGGCGGGTTGTTCGACAGGACGACGCTTGAACGGGGGCACATGGGTTTGTCGGATATGGCCCGGCCGCGAGCCGCGCAAGCCCGACACCATGGCGAACCGCTTGTTCATCTCCTCCGCGAACTCGGGGTGCTTGGCTGCGAATTCGGCCAGCCCTTGGCGGTCTTGGCTCTCGGCGATGACCCACATCAGGCTGGAGAGGTGCTGGGGCGGCGCGGGACCCTTGCGGCTATTCATCGGCGCTGCCTCCCACGCTTTCGTAGGCTTCGCGGAACCGTTCCCGCGCGCGGTACAGACGTGTCTTGGCGGCGTTGACGCCGCACCCCAGGCTGTCCGCGATTTCGTTGAGGCTGAGTTCCTCCCAATAGAACAGCGTGATCAGGGCTCGGTCGCCGGGCTTGAGTTTCTGCAGGGCGGCCTGGATGCGCTGGTCGGGAATCTCCACGCGTTCTTCGTGCGTCTCGGCGATGGCCTCGTGGAGTTCGACGTTCTTTGAGCGGTGTTTGAACTTGCGCGCGTACTGGATGCTGCGGTTGACCGCGATGCGGAACAGCCACGTGCTGAAGCGGGATCGCCGATCGAACCGGCTCAAGTGCCGAAACACCAGCGTGAAAACCTCTTGAACGGCGTCGCTGGCGTCGTCAATGTCCAGCAGCACGCCTCGCGCGATCGAGAACACCTTGTCGTAGTACTTGGAGTAGAGCGTGGCGAAGGCGGCTTGGTCGCCCGCCAGAAACTGCTCGACCAGGACAATGTCCTCGTCGAACGGGGTGCGCGCGACTCCCTCGGCGACAGCGGCCGTCATCGCATTGTCAGACGCCCCGTCGGGCCTTTCGGTCACGGGGGACATGGTGCCAGAACCGGGGTCCCAAGTTCAAGGCTGGCGACCCTCGTCATCGCCATTGTCCGATGGCCTGCCTGGTTCGGCTTTGGGGCGGCGAGATGTCGTAGGCTCGGTTGACGAGTCGTTGGGCGTCGTTGGTTCTACCCGCGAGCCGGAGTTCCCGTGCGGCTTGCATCAGGGCCAATCCTGCGGCGTCTTCGTAGTCGCGTTGGTGTTCGCCCCGGTCGAGTTTGGCGGCCTCGAGCCAAGCGTTGGACGCCTGTTCGTAGCGCCCCACCCGTGAGCCGAGATCGGATTCGCGCTTGGCCAACAATTCGTAGAGGCTGGCCAGATCGGTGGCGTAGGCGGCATGGGTCGGGTCGAGGTCTCTGGCCGTAGAGAAGGCGGCATACGCTTCGTCGAGCATCCCGCGGGCGACCAACTCCTTGCCCCGCTCCTCGTAGAGCACGGCCAAGTCGCCGCGCGCCTGTTCGCGGTAGTAGGCCGACGACATGCGCCCGATCTTGAGTTCGTATTCGGCGATCTTCTCGTTCACGGCCATGCCGGCGGCGCCCCGCAGGTCGCTCAGGAGGCGTTGGTCGCTCTGGCTGTCGGTGTATCGGCCCATCGAATCGGCCAACCGGTTCAAGCCCACGAAGAGCAACACGAACAGGGCGACCACGGCCATCACGATGGTCCCGGCCTTGCGGGCGAAGAACGCCTGATCGGGCGTGAGCATCGGTTTGCGCGCGGCGGCGGGAGGGATGAAGGGGGACGGCTGCGGCCCGCCACGGCCCCCGAAGTTGAACGGGTTGCTTCCAGGCGGCGGCTTGAACCCTTGCTGGTAGGAGCCGGCCATTGGGGGCGCTTGTCCGTGAATCACCGGTGGCACGTTCTGCATGGCCGGCGCAAATGCCGCGGTCGGCTGGAACATGGGCGGCGGGGGCTCGGGCGACAAGATGGCCGCTTTCAGGGCGTCCGACATCTGCTTGGCCGAATCGAACCGCTGGGCGGGCGACTTCTCGAGCGCGCGGCGCACCACCTGCCAGATCGCATGGGGCACTTGGGGCAGCGGATCGGGGTCCTTGTGCGTGATGGCGTAGGAGATGGCCACCACGTTGTCGCCCTTGAACGGCTTCTGCCCGCTCAGCATCTCGTACAAGATCGTGCCCAGGCTGAACACGTCGCTACGAACGTCAATTTCTTTGCCGACGACCTGCTCGGGCGACATGTAGCTCGGGGTGCCGAACACCTGGCCGTCCATCGTGATGTTGGGCTCGAAGACCAACCGAGCGATGCCGAAATCGGTGAGTTTGACGCGCCCATCGGTGAGCAGTTGGACGTTTTCGGGCTTGACGTCGCGGTGGACCACGCCGTTGCGGTGGGCGAATTCGAGGGCGCTCAGCACTTCGACGGCGACATCCACTGCCTTGGCTGGGGGGAGGAATCCGCTGGTGTCGAGCTCGTTCCGCAGGGTCTTGCCGTCGAGGTACTCCATCGCCAAGAAGTAGCGCCCGGCGTCCTCGCCGACCTCGAAGATGGTGACGATGTTGGGGTGGCTGAGCGAACCGGCGGCCTTGGCCTCGCGCATGAACCGCTTGACCCGTTCCTCCTTGCTCTGCTGGGTCGAACCCAAGGGCACCGCGAGTTCCTTGACCGCCACGCGCCGGTTCATGGCGGGGTCGTACGCCTCGTAGACGATGTCGTTCGAGCGCGCGATTTCCCGGATGATCTGGTATTTCCCGAGGGTGGTGGGCAGACTTCCGCTCATGCGATGGACTCCCTACGTTATACGATGTTTCGCCGTGGTCTATGCTTGAGCCTATGCGGCTCGCGGTGTATCCAGGCTCTTTCGATCCTCCCACGTTGGGTCACCTTGACATTGTGCAACGTGCGGCGCGATTGTTCGACGACGTGATCGTGGCCGTCGGCATCAACCGCAACAAGGCCCCGCTGATGACGGTCGAGGAGCGCATCGAGGCGATTCAGGCGTGCTGCGCGGGGATGCCCAACGTTCGCGCCGATTCGTTCGAGG
>JACFNW010000028.1:11273-11729 GCA_019454665.1 Fimbriimonadaceae bacterium
GTCGGTGGGGGCGACGACCGTGGTTCGCGGGCTTCGGGCGACGGCGGACTTCGAGTACGAGTTCCAGATGTCCATGCTCAACCGGCGGATGCGCCCCGAAATCGAGACCGTGTTCCTGATGACGCACTGGGAGCACAGCTATGTGAGCAGCAGCATGGCCCGCGAGGTGGCGTTGCACGGTGGGGACTTCGAGCCGTTGCTGCCCGCCGAGGTGGTGCCGATCTTCGCCCGCGCCGTCGCGCGACGCAGCAGTTAGTCGTCCAAGGGTAGGATTCCGCCATCCAAAGAGGTAGAAATGCAAGAACTTTGGCGCGCCCGTGGCGTCCTTAGTAGCAAGGTGTTGTCCGACGCCGCCCGTGGCGGTGTCGTTCATCGTTGAGAACCGCATGAGCGTCACCCCGCAGGCTGGGCCCGACGATCGCAGCGTCGGCGAAAAAATCGGACCGTGGTTGGAGG
>JACFNW010000029.1:0-3688 GCA_019454665.1 Fimbriimonadaceae bacterium
CGCATAGAGGTACTCGCTGAGATTGTCGAGCAGTCGGCGGAGGAGTTCCTCGCCTTCGGGCGGCGCGTAGATAGGCTCGCCTGTGCGTCGGTTCGCGACCCGCGTCCCCGGCATCTTGCGCACGCCCGTGTCGTGCTCCTTGATGATGCTGGCGATCTCCGTGAAGAGGCGGGTCGTCAGAAGCCCGCCTTGTTCGAGACGGTCGTATCCGTGCCACAAGGCTTCTTGGTAACGCAGGACTTCCTTCGTCGCCGGGTCGGTCCTCTCTGGGTCGTGGCCGAACGCACGATAGAGTTCGTCGTTGGTGGTGACGATGTTCTCGATTTCGGACGAGAGCTTTGCTTCCTGAAGCACGATCGCCCGGATGAGCAAGGCCTGATTGGGGATGAGTTCGCCAGCGGTTCGCAACTCGGCGAGCGCTTTGTTGGCCGAGATCGCCTTCTTGAGAGTCTGCAGCGTCTCAACGGCGACTTCGGGTGGGAGGTGCGGCAGGCGATTGTACGGTAGGGTCCGCGGGTCGCCTTCTTGCGGCCTGGACTCGCTGAGCGTGGTCACCTCGTCATATGCGGCCATCGTCGGCATATTGCCACAATATGCCGACAAAATGCCTGTTTCATCGGCATATTGTTCGGATATGCGGATGACGGCCGCATATCGAGACGCCTTCGCGCGAGCCAGAAAAAACGACGAGTTGCGGTCGCTCCGGGGCCGACTATGAAAGCAGAAGTGGTCGGGATGACTGGATTCGAACCAGCGACCTCTGCGTCCCGAACGCAGCGCTCTACCAAGCTGAGCCACATCCCGACGGAAGGTTCAGTATACCAGCCGCCAGCCGGGATGGGGTTGAATGCCCAGTGGTGGCGCGACAACGCAAACCCAAAACGACCGAAGAGAAGGCCGTCTCGGCACTGGGCGTCGTCGCGCCTCCGCCCATCCACGTCGATGGGCCACGCTTCGCCGGCTCTCTGGCCACGCTCTTCCAGTGCGTCCGCGACCGTCGGATTGACCTGAGAGACGTGCCGCTGGCCCCCGTGTGCAAGGCATACTTCGAGTACCTCACCACCACCGACGGCTGGGATTTCGACGGCGCGGGCGCGGCCCTCGAAGCCCTTTCGTACCTGGTGGAGCGCAAGGCTTGGGCGCTGCTGCCCACGTTCGACGACGAGCCCGAGTTCGACGAGCCCGCGGACCTGCCCGAGCCGACCACCCACTTGTTCGAGGAAGCCATCTCCTCGCTGCGCGAACGCAAGGACCTGCGCGATCGGCTGCACTTCCGCTCGCCCGACCCCGACCAGGACCCCTACGAGCCCGTTCAGGAAGGTCGCCCGCCGACCATCGCCGACCTGGCCAAGGCGTTCGAGAGGCTCCTCGCCCGCGCCCAGCCCGTCGAGTTCGAATCGCCTGTCGCGCCCCGTCGCTCGCTCGGCGAGCAGATGCGGATCGTGCTTCACACGCTCTCGCCCGAATGGAAGAGTCTGGAGGAACTCATCGTCCAGCCGTTCACGCGAACCGAGGCCGTTTGGTGGTTCCTGGCCCTGCTGGAACTCATGCGTCTGCACCAGGCGAAGGCCAAGGTCGAAGGAGAATCCGTGCTGTTCGCGCGCGGCAAAGCCTAGCCGCCCGAGCCGATGGGATCGGCCTTGATGCGCGCCCAAGCTCGGGGATAGCCCTTGGGTGTACGGCGCACCTTCTCATAGATCGGCAGCACGCGAACGGCATCGCTGCCGGGCAATGGGATACGCAGAATCTTGGCTCGCCTCAGACCGATCGTCGCGGTGGCGAGGTGTGTGGCCGCTTCCATGTCCGCTTGGGTCCGCAGCGGGATCACCCGACCCCCGACGCGACACGGGCGTACGCTGATTTCCAACTGAGCCGCCAGAGGCGCCAGCGCCCGTCCGGTGACGACATCGAACCGCTCCTCGACCAGCCATTCCTCGGCGCGCTCTTGCACGACTTCGAGGTTCGGCAACGGATGGCGGCGCAGGAAGCCCAGCATCTTGCCCGAGGAATCCAGTGCCGTCACGCGCAAGTCGGGCCGAGCGACGGCGAGCGGCCAGGCCGGGAAGCCGGGACCAGTGCCGAGGTCCAGCACGTCGGCGCCCGGTGGAATCAGGGGCGCGATCAGCAGCGAATCGAGGAAGTGGCGCACGCGGCAATCGGCCCGATCCACACGCGTGAGGTTCATCACTTGGTTCTGAACATACAGGTCTTCCTCGAACGCATCGAACGAAGTCACCAACCCCTCGGCGACCACGATGCCAAGTCCTTCGAGTGCGGCGGCGAACTCGGAGTCGTTCACCGAGACCCCTCGAACAGCCGTCCGACGGCCACGGGGTCCATGTTGCCGCCCGAGGCGATCACCCCTACCCGAAGCCCGCGAGCCGGAACGCGCCCGCCGAGCAAGGCGGCGAAAGGCAGGGCCGCCGTCGGCTCGATGAGCAGCTTCATGCGCTCCCACACAAACCGCATCGCACGGATCAACGCGGCGTCGTCCTGCGTCACGATATCGGTCACGTGTTGCTGGAAGACCTGGAAGTTGAGCTTGCCCACAAAGGGCGTCCGCGCGCCGTCGGCGATCGTCTGCGGGTCGTCGCACCGTTGGATGCTGCCCGAGGCGAACGAGCGGGCGGCATCGTCGGCCCCGGCGGGTTCGACGCCGATCACCCGCGCCTCGGGGCAAAGGGCGTGGGCGCTCAACGCGCTGCCGGCCAAGAGCCCCCCGCCTCCCACGGGCGTCAGCAATAGGTCGAGCGGCCCGACTTCCTCGATCAGTTCCTTGGCGGCGGTGCCTTGGCCCGCGATGATGTGGGCATGGTCGTAAGGGTGGACCACGGTGAGGCCACGCTCCTCGGACAGCCGCGCCCCAAGCGCTTCGCGGCTGATCTCGTCGCGGTGGTAGAGGATGACCTCGGCCCCGTAACCCCGGGTGCCATCCACCTTCACGGCGGGGGCGTCGTCGGGCATCACGACGACCACGGGGATGCCCAGCAGCCTCCCGGCAAGCGCGACGGCTTGGGCGTGGTTGCCGGACGAGAACGTGAGCACACCCGCCGGACGGTCGAGCCTCGACAATGCGTTGTAGGCTCCCCGGAACTTGAACGCGCCGGCCTTCACGAAGATCTGGCCGCCGACGCGTTCGTCGAGCGTGCGCGACGTGAACACCGGGGTCCGATGGGCGACGCCCGCCAGGCGTTCGGCAGCGGAGCACACATCGTCGAAGGACACCGATGGCTGGCTCATGGTGGGCAAGGTACCCCGACCCACGGGGTCCCGACGTGCCAGAATCAACCCACATGGCGAGGATCGTCGTCCCCGAAGCCGAAGCGTTGCTGGACCAGCCCATCCCGGTCTTGGATCAAGGGTTCGTGCGGCTTGTGGACTACTTGGGCGGCGACGCGCGGATCGTCCAAGCGGCCCGTGTCAGCTACGGCGAGGGCACCAAGACGTACCGGCAAGACCGCGGCTTGATCCACTACCTGCTGCGCAACGAACACACGTCGCCGTTCGAGCAGGTCGTGCTCACGTTCCACGCCAAGATGCCGATCTTCGTCGCGCGCCAATGGGTGCGGCACCGGACGGCACGGCTGAACGAGATCAGCGGCCGCTACAGCGTGATGAAGGACGAGTTCTACGTCCCGGACCCCGAGCAGGTGCGGTACCAGAGCGCTTCGAACAAGCAGGGGCGTTC
>JACFNW010000029.1:3698-11700 GCA_019454665.1 Fimbriimonadaceae bacterium
GAAGCGCTTCCCGAGGAAGTCGTCTCGAGCATCTTGGACGAGTGGCGAGGCGACCAAGCCACCATCTACCGCCACTACGAAGGCATGCTCGATCAAGGCGTGGCGCGGGAACTCGCTCGGGCCAACTTGCCGCTTTCGACATACACCGAGTGGTACTGGCAGTGCGACCTCCACAACCTGTTCCACTTCTTGCGTTTGCGCATGGACCCGCACGCCCAATACGAGATTCGTGCCTACGGCGAGGCGCTGGCCCAGTGTGCGAAGGCCGTCGCTCCCATCGCTTACGAGGCGTTCGAGCAACACGCCCTGCATGCCGTGAAGTTCTCGCAAAAGGAGTGCGAGGCGTTGGCCGCCCGCCTGGACGGTCGTCCGTGCCCGCTGGAGGGGCGGGACCTGGAGACGTTCGAGGCCAAACTGCGCGCGATGCGCGGCACCGAGAACCTGGCGTTCGAGACCTCCGTTCCGGAGGGTTGACGGCATGAACATCCCGCCCTATTTTCCGGAGCCCATCGAGATTCCCGGAAATGCCTCCGAGAGCCGCTACACGGTGCGTTTGGGGTTCATCAGGCGCGTCTTGGCGCTGCATTTCCTGACCGTCGGAGCGGTCGTGTCTGTGGTGTTGGAATCCGACCAGATTCCGCTCAACCCCGCTCAAGCGTTGGTCGGTACGCTGCTGGGTCTCGGGGCGATGAGCGTCATCCGTCAGCTCGCCATCAACCGCTCGAAGCTCGACGCGATTCTCTCCTGGCTCATTCTGCCCCCGTTCTTGGTCTGCCTCGGTCGGACGCTTGCCTGGGGTGCAGAGTCGGGAGCGATGCTGGAAGTCCCGCTCGCCGGGCTGATCGGGTGGTTCAGCTATGCGGTGCTCTGCGGGCGAGACTTCAGCTTCATCGGCCAGTTCGGAGTCTCGCTGATCGCGGGGCTGGGCTTCGCCGGCTGGACCGTGGTGCAGGTGGGCCAACCTCTGGGGACCACGACCTTCGCGTTTCTGGGCACTGGCGCGTTGGTGTTCTATCTCACTTACGACCTGGCGATGGTCACCAAGCGACGACGCCCGGACGAGGTGTGGCCAGCCGTGTGCGACCTGTACCGCGACTTGTTGAACGGCATCACCTATTCGGGTCGGGTGCTGCAGCACTGGCGCAAATATCCGCTCGGGACGTTGGTGCCCAAGGACGGCTCGTCGTGAAGCGCGTGACGTGCTACATTCGGCAGCACCGGTTGGAGCAGGTCAAGTCCGCGATCGCCGCCATCGGCGTCACGGGGCTGACCGTCTCCGACATTCGGGGGCGCGGCAATTCTCCCGAAGCCAGCGAATGGATGGGCACCGATGGCCCAGTGGTGACCTTGCCGATCCGCGCCAAGATCGAAGTGGCCGTGCCGGACGACTTGGTCGAACAGGTGATCGAGCAGATCATCGAGAACGCCCGAACGGGCGAATCGGGCGATGGAAAGATCTTCGTCGAACCCCTTTTGGACGCGATGCGCGTGCGAACCGGGGAGCGTGGAGACTTGGCAATCTGACAGAATGGAAACGCGTCGGTCCCCCGGCGCGTTCTGGGTAGCCATATGAGAGTCCACATGATGGCCGTTGTCGGCTTGGCGCTGTGCGCCCCCTTCGCTCTGGCCAAGGTCGAGCTAACGTCGAGGACCGAAGCGGGCGCCACGATTCAGGGCGTCCACCGTTTCCGCGTCGGCGTCTCCGCGGAGCAGCCTGTCCGCGTGGTTGAGTGCTATGTAGACGGCGATCTGCTCGGTACCGACACCAGCACGCCGTACGAGTTCGATTTCGACACGTTGACCCGCGGCGACGGCCCGGTCTCGGTTCGCTTCGCCGCCTACACCACCGAGAACGAGAAGGGCGAACTGACGCTGTCGGTCAAGGTGGACAACGGCGTGGCGCTGGGAGCGGAACACCACCTCGACTTGGCACGGGCGGCACTCACCGAATCCAAGTGGGACGTGGCGATCCATCACTCCCGAGTCGCCCTTCGCGCGAAGCCCGGCGACGCCGGTGCCCGTGTCGCTCTGGCGCGGGGGTATCTGGGCAAGGGAACATTGGACATCGCCGAGCGCTATCTCGAAGAGGTCATCGCCGAGGACGCGGCTGCGACCGAGGCGCTGAATCTGCTGGCCAGCGCCCGCATCCGCCGCGCGTTCGGCACGTTCGCCCGGGCGGACGGCAGCCACCAAGAGACGCTCGACGCCATGCGCGATGCGCTTTCGGGGGCCGTAAAGGCCCGCTTGCAGGCGCTCTCGAGCCAACTGCAGAACCTCGGCCCGGCCAACGACGACAATCGTTTGGAAGTGGCGGACCGCGCGATTCAGGCCGGGCGCTACTCGCTGGCCGTGATCGCGCTCACACCCGCGTTCAACCAAGACGACCGCCGCAGCGACGTGTTCAAGCGGTTGCTCTATGCCCTCATCCAGAACGAGAAGTGGGAAGAGGCGTTCTCGGTGCTGGCGCGGCACAAGCGATCGGCCAGCCTCGACGCCTATGGGCACGCGCTCGAAGGCATCCTCTATGCCCTTTTGGGCGATCAAGCCAAGTCGGAAGAGGCCATGCGCGCTGCAACCGGCAACTCGCCAGGTGTGCAGACCGCCAGGGCCTTCCTCGCGCTGCGAGACAACAAGACGGCGGCTCTGGCCCAGATCGTGCAGTCGCTGGCCGACGAACGCGAGCATAGCGCCGTGGTTCAGTACTACCTGTGCGCGCTCAGCCACCGGCTGAACCAGCCCGTCGAAGCCCGCCGCTATCTGGAACGCGGCCTGCTCGCCGAGCCCGTGAGCATGGAGCTGCTGCACGAGCGAGCCAACGAACTCGTCCTGTTCGCCCTGAAGACGTACCCGACCAACGTCGCCGAGGAGGACAAAAAGGCCGAGAATCGGGCGAAGCAGATGGACCAGTTCAAGATCGCCAAGGTCTTCGTCGAAGCGGCCCACGCGGCCAAGGAAGATTCGGCCCGGGCGCTCGCCGTCCGCGCGACGATCGAACTGTTGATGGGCAACAAGGAAGAGGCGCTCCGGTTGGCGGAACTCGGCGCCCGATCGGGACCGACGTCGGCTCTGGCTCAATACGCGTTCAGCGCAGCGCTCAGCGCGGCAGGGAACAACCCCGACAGCTTCGCTGCGCTTCAGCGGGCGGGCCGGTTGGATACTTCGCTCTCGGGCCGACCGATCCCCAACGCCGAAGCCGTGTGGCGGTACTTCGATTCCAAGGGCCGCACGCCGGTGATCGAGCCGCCGAAGTAGACACCTTGGGCGACGCCGAAAGCTTTACGTCCATCGCGGGCTTCTACGACGACCTGATGAAGGGCGTCCCGTACGCCATGTGGACGGGCTACTACCTGCTGCTCTTGGCGAAGCAGGACGTCCACCCGAAGACCGTGCTCGACGTGTGTTGCGGCACGGGGACCATGTGCGAGAGGCTGACCAAGGAAGGGCTGGTGATGACGGGCTTCGACGGCTCGGAGAAGATGATCGCCGTCGCCCGCCGCAAAGCCGCCCGCAAGAAACTGGACATCCGGTACGAGTGCATGGACGCGCGCACGTTCGCGTTCGAGGACACGTTCGACGCTGCGTTCTCGTTCTTCGACAGCCTGAACTACATCGCCACATTGGAGGGGTTCGAGCAGGCCGTGCAACGCGTGGCCGAACACCTGCCGCCGGGTGGTTCGTTCATCTTCGACCTCAACACGGCCTATGCGTTCGAGCAATCCATGTTCGACCAAGCGAACCTCTCGGCCAAGTCCCGGGTCCGTTACGATTGGCGCGGCCAATGGGACCCCGCAACGCGGCTGATCCGTGTCGAGATGGACTTCTGGCACGGCGACCGCAAGCACCACGAGACGCATGTGCAGCGGGCGCATTCCGACGACGAGGTGCGCGCGGTGCTGGAATCGGCGGGCTTCGAGTCCGTCGAGGTCTTCGACAGCTATGGGCTCGAACGACCCAAGAAGACCAGCGACCGCGTGCACTACTGCGCGATTCGCTCGGGCTAGGACGCTTGGCGCACGAGTTCGACGAGTTGGTCGCCGTCGCAGCCGGCGAGCTTGAGCGATTGCGGATGGCGTCGCCGTAGGGCGTTCGGGCCGCGACGTGACTGATTGTATGCCTGCTGCGTCTCCTGGGATATGGCAAGAGTCGCCAAAGGCGGCATGCAGATTCGCGTCAGTCCTGAAGCCGGAGTCAGCCTTCGATTCCTGGCAGACGCCTTGGGGCGTCCGATAGCCGACATCGTCGGAGAGGCCGTCGAGCAGTTCCGGCGCAAAGTAATCATCGAACAGAGCAATCAAGCCTACGCCAGCCGGGAGGACCTAGGGGACGAACTCAGCGAGTTGCGGGCTTGGGAGGCCACGCTCTTGGATGGACTTGACCCTGCCTAACCCTTCGGCAGAGCCAACCGCAACACCTGATCGGCTTCCTTGACAAAGTGCACCGTCAGTTGGTCGCGCACTTCTTTGGGCACGTCCTCCAGAAAATCCTTCTGGTTGCGGTCGGGGAGAAGCAGCGTGGTCACGCCCGCACGGTGTGCGGCGAGCACCTTTTCCTTGATCCCGCCGACCGGCAGCACTTGGCCTTGGAGCGTCATCTCGCCCGTCATGGCCAATCGGCGCACCACCGAGCGGCCCGTGAGCAACGAGGCCAGCGCCGCCATCATCGTGATGCCCGCGCTCGGTCCATCCTTCGGCACGGCCCCCGCCGGCACGTGGACGTGGATCTCGTTGTCCTGGAACGTCTTGGTGTCGATGCCCAGCCGCTCGGCGTGGCTCCGCAGATACGAAAGCGCGGCCATGGCCGATTCCTTCATCACGTCGCCCAGCTGACCCGTGAGGATCAGCCCCTTCGAGCCGGGTAGCAGGGCGGTCTCGATAAACACGATGTCGCCGCCGACGGGGGTCCACACCAAGCCGACCGAGGTCCCGGGCTTCATCTCTCGCTCCATCACCTCTTCGTATTGGTGGCGCGGCGCGCCCAACGCGGATTCTAGGAACTGCTTCGTGACGGTGAGTTTGCTCTTGCGGCCCTCGGCGACCTGCCGCGTGACCTTGCGCACGACGCTGGCGATCTCGCGTTCGAGGTTGCGGACGCCCGCCTCGCGCGTGTAAAAGCGCACGAGGGCATGGATCGCGTCCTCTTTGAACCCGATCTGCGACTTCTTCAGCCCGTGCTCGGCGACCTGTTTTGGGATCAGGTGACGGATGGCGATCTGGGTCTTCTCTTCCTCGGTGTAGCCGCCGAGTTCGATGACCTCCATGCGGTCGCGCAGGGGCGGCGGGATGGTGTCCAGCCGGTTGGCCGTCGTGATGAAGAACACGTTGCTCAGGTCGAGCGGCGCGTCGAGGTAGTGGTCCCGGAAGGCGCTGTTCTGTTCGGGGTCGAGCACTTCGAGCAGCGCCGACGAGGGGTCGCCTCGGAAGTCGCTCCCGAGCTTGTCGATTTCGTCGAGCATGAACACCGGGTTGCGGCTTTCGCAACGGCGCAACCCCTGCACGATCTGCCCCGGCAGCGCGCCGATGTAGGTGCGCCGATGGCCTCGGATTTCGGCTTCGTCCCGCATGCCGCCTAACGAGATGCGAATGAACTTGCGGCCCATCGCGTGCGCGATCGAGCGGCCCAGCGACGTTTTGCCCACGCCCGGGGGGCCCGTGAAGCACAGGATGGGCTGCCGAATCTTGCCGTCGGTCTTCACCTTGCGCACGGCGAGGAACTCGAGGATGCGGTCCTTGATCTTCTCCAGCCCGTAGTGGTCGGCGTCGAGCACGGCCTTCACCCGCGAGAGTTCGAGGATGTCCTCGGTGAACTTCGACCACGGGATGCTGACCATCCAGTCCACGTAGGTTCGCGCGACCGTGTACTCTGGCGCGCCGGGCGACATGCGCTTCAGCCGCTCGAACTCGCGGTGGACTTCCTTGAGCGCCTCTTCGGGCATCTGGGCGGCGTTGATCTTGTCCTGAAGCTCTTCGAGGTCTTCGGCGCGGTCGTCGGTTTCGCCGAGTTCGCGTTGGATGGCCCGGAGTTGCTCGCGCAGGTAGTAGTCGCGCTGGCTCTTGCTGAGTTCGGTGTTGACTTCGCTCTGGACCTTCGACGTGAGTTCGAGCACGCGGACTTCTTTGCTCAGGAACTCCAGCAGCTTGCGAAGCCGGCGTTCCAGATGGACTTCTTCCAGGATGGCCTGCTTCTCTTCGACGGTCAGCGTCATGTGCGCGGCCACGAGGTCGGCCATGACGTTCGTCTCTTGGACGGCTTGCGTCAGGCTGCGCAGCTCTTCAGGGAGCGTCGGCGAGAGGCGAATGGCTTGGTCGAACAGGGACGAGACCGAGCGGCGCAGGGCTTCGATCTCCTCGCTCTTGTCCTCGGGAGCCTCGGGCTCGTCGAGCACCTCGATGCGGGCGCGGAGGTAGGGATGCTCTTGCAGCCGCTCGACGATGCGGAAGCGCGAGACGCCTTGGACGATGAGGCGAACCCCGTCCGGCAGCTTGACCAGCGTCCGCACGATGACGGCGCAGCCGTGGTCGAACACGTCGTCGAAGTCGGGCTTGTCGATCTGCGGTTCGCGCTGAGCGACCACGCCGATCACGCGGTTGTTCCCCACCACGGTCTCATCAATGAGTTGCACGCCCGACTCGCGCCCAACGCTGAGGGGCGCGATGAGCATCGGGTAAATCACCGAATCGCGGAGGGGGAGGATGTTGAGTTCGGTCGGGACTTCAGGCTTGCGCTCTTCGTCCGACCCCTCTTCAAGCCTTGGTTGACCCTCGTCGAGATCGATGGTGAGCTCTTCTTCGACTGGGAGTTTCACTTCGGACATGGGGTTGAGTTGATTCGCTCATGATGACGTTTCGACACGGGGAGGCAGGCTCCTGCATGGGCCGATCGTCCTGAGGAAGATGCTGGGTGTTTCTACGCTCCGCGAACCGCGGCCGTGCGGCCCCGGACCACTCCGACCTTTTTCGGTACGCAGATGGTGAGGACGCCGTTGCGGTACTGGGCGCGTGTTTCGGTGAGTTCGAGGTGTTCGAGCGGCAGCGGCACTTCGCGCTCGAACTCGCCGTAGAAAATCTCAAGCTGGTGGCAAGCGACTTGGTCGCCGCTGTCGGGGTCTTCTTCCCGCCGGCGGCCGCGAATGGTCATCACCTGCTGTTCGGCGTTGAAGGCCACCGAGATGTCGTCGCCCCGGACCCCGGCAACCTCGCACCGGATGTGAAAGCCGTGGGCGGATTCGAGCACGTCGATCCGGGGTTCCCAAAGCTTGCGAGCAAGGGTCGGGCCCATGCGAATCATTTCGTCGCCGAGTCGCTGCAACTCGGTGCCGACCTGCCAGATCCATTCCTCCGGCTTGCGCCGCGCCATAGTCCCGAGAGTTTACCTCGTGGCGGTCCGGACCTTCTTGTAGGGCTTGAAGAAGTCTTTGAGCGCAGCCTCCAAGGCAAGGTCCACGGCCCGGATCTGCCGGTCGCTGCCCTTGCCGCCAAAGTCGTTTTGCGATTTGCCTTCAAGCGGCTTGCCCGTGAGGTGCGCCGTCCCGGTTTCGGTGTCGAGCAACCACACGCGGAGCTTGGCGATGCCGACTTGGCTGGTCACGAACAGCTTCTCGTCCCTTTTCTGGAGCGTGTCGATCACGGGAGCGAAGGCGATCAGACGCACGCCGAGGCCTTTGCCGATTTCGGCCAGCGTGCGGCGGTTCCAGTTCTCCTCGTCGGTCAGATCAATGGACTCCTTGTCGAGATAGGTCTTGACCGCAGCCGCCGACAACACGTCGAAGCCGTACGTTTCGAACAGCGTCCTGAGCGTGCCGTCGCCGCGCTGGCACTGCTGGTCCTTCAGTTCCTGCCACTTCTCGGACGACGTGTTGACCGTCGGCAGCAGGGCGACCTTGGTTTGAGCGGGGACGTAGGTCGCGCTTTGGGGCGCGGCCAGAACGACGGCGAACAGGATCGGGAGCACGTTCACGCCCCTGAAGATACCTTGCCGTTGGGCGGCTGGCGTCGCCCGAAGTCCG
>JACFNW010000030.1 GCA_019454665.1 Fimbriimonadaceae bacterium
GGCGCTTGCCGGATTCAGCCTTTGGATGGCCGACGGGGCGTTCCTGTACCACATGGGTTCCACCACGTTCCGCAAGCTGGACGTGGACTATCAGGCGCTCATCCGCGAGAACGGCCAGAAGCTGTGCGACAAGTGGCGGATCGCTTCGGTGGACGACGTGTGGGCGTTCAAGCAGCCGCCGATCCACGTGCCGCTGCGCGTGCCGCTGGATGCCGCCGTCCCCGCGCGGACGAAGCCAGCCGACGAGCCCATGCCGCAGAAGCTTTCGATCGTGACGCCGACGGTGGCTGCGGAGCCCGCTCCCGAGCCCGTGGTCGAAGAGCCGCAGGTGGCCGTCGTTGCGAACGAGCCAAGAGCGTTTCTGTTCCCGATTGATGGCAAGGCCGTGGACTTGGTGAACGGCTTGAGCCACGAGGAGTTTGGGGCTTGGGTCGCCGCTTGCTTGGCGCTTGCGCCTCGCTCGGCGCGTCTGAGCGTCATTCACACGGTGATCGGGGCGACCGAGGCGGAATCGGTGGAAAGCCTGCGCCGCTCGTCCGAAGCGGCCTAGTCCAGGGCTTCGAGATCGTCCACGCGAACGACGACGACGGTCACGTTGTCGGAGCCGCCGGCGGTGAGGGCGTGCGCGACGAGTTTCCATGCCGCTTGCGAGGGGCTGCAGCCCGAGGCCAGGCGCAAGACGTCGAACTCGTCCGCATGGTTGGTCAGGCCGTCCGAGCAGAGGATGAACGTGTCGCCTGCGTAGAGCTTGAAGCGGTCGACCTGCGGCTGAATCGTGGACTCCGCGCCGATCGCGCGCGTGAGCATGTGTCGGTACTTGTGGTTTTCGGCGGTCTCGCGGTCGATCACGCCCGCGCGCACCTGTTCTTCCACCCACGTGTGTTCGTCGCTGAGTTGCGCGAGTTCGCCGCCGCGCAAGCGCAGGATGCGCGAATCGCCCACGTGGGCGACCAGGGCGTCGTCTTGGATGAGCATGAGCGCCGAGAGCGTGCAGCCTAGGTTTCGGTAGGCGGGGATGGAGCGGCCGACGTCCAGGACGACTCGGTTCGCGGCCACGACGGCAGCGGTGGCAGCGGTTTCGGGGTCTTCGGAGTGGTGGTTGAGGTAGGCGTCAATGAACGTCTTGGTCGCGAGTTCGGCGGCGATTTGGCCGGCTTCGTGGCCACCCATGCCGTCGCAGACGACGAAGATCAGGCCCCGGTTGGCCAATTGGCGCGGGTCTTCGGGGATGTAGAACTCGTACTTGTCTTCGTTGTTCTCGCGTTGCCGCCCGATGTCGGTCTTGGCACCGAACGAGACGCGCGGGATGTAGCGCAACGCCACGGGCGACGCCAGATCGGCGACTTGAAACTCTGCGGTGATCTCGTCCATCAGGCTTGCCCTCCGAACTCGACGTGGAAAGTCATCGAGCCCAGCCGGATCTCGTCTTGAGGCGTGAGCAGGGTTTTCTGGTGGGGCGGGAGTTTCGCGCCGTTCAGCACCGTACCGTTCGTGCTGCCCACGTCGGTCAGGGAGACCTCGCCGTTCTCGACCACCAGCAGGGCATGGCGGCCCGAGACGTAGGGTTCGGGGATGCACACGTCGTTGTCGCTCTTACGGCCGAGCGTGTTCTCGCCTGGGTGGAGCGGGAACCGGGATTCGTCGCCAACCAAAAAGGCGGCTGCCGTCGAGACCGTGGGCGGGGCGGCGAGCGCGGCCGTTTTGTTGCTCGCCACGCCGAGGGTCTTGTTGGCCTCGCCGGGCAGGGCCAGACGGAGTTCGACGCCGCCGAACGAGACCGTATCGCCTGCAGCGAGCGAGCGCCGTTCGCCCGGAGCGAGGGCTGTCCCGTTGACCGAGGTGCCGTTGGTGCTGCCCACGTCGGCGACCGCGATGACACCGGCCTCGGAGACGACTTCCGCATGGCGTCGGCTGACCCGCGTGTCGGCGATCTGGATGTCGCCCTCGCGTCCGACGAGCGTCGTTCCCGGGCGGAGCGTATGCTCGCGACCGCTGGATTCGATCAGGACGGGCAGTTGCACGGCTGGCGCGCCGAAGGCATCGTCGGGCAGCGCACGGTCGAAGATCAGCCCGCAGTCCACGCAGAACATGACCCCGGCGGGGTTGAACGTCTTGCAGACCGGGCACTGGATGGGCTTGATCGTGATGGTCGCCTCGAACGAGGGACTGGAGTCGCGTCTGGGCGCGGCGATCATCTGCGTCCGATTGGGGTCGTTCGCCAGCATCTGGGTGCGGTTGGGATCGGGTGAGTGGGTCATGGCTCGCCGAACCTAAGTATAGGCCAAGCGCCGTGCCGCTCCAAGGTAGAGTGAGAGGCATGGGTCATCTGTTTCGCTGTTTCTTGTTCGGTGCGCTCGCCTCGCTTCTGGTGCTCGTCGGTTGTGGGGGCGAAGGCGGTTCGGGCGCCGGTGGCAACACGCTCAACGGCGTCTACCGGGGCACCTTCACTCCAGCCGGGGGCGGGCCCTTGGACGTTCTGTTCGAGTTCGTGGATGGGCGCGGCACCGTGTTGATCGGCGATGGCGGCGATGCCGTGTTCGCGACGGTTCGCGATGCGCGGTTGCAGGGCTCCATCGCCACGGTCGTCCTCGAGGCCTTCAGCGATGGCGACGTCACCGAAGTCACGATGACGGGCACCCCGTTCGCGTTTGAGATCAGCGGCACGTTTGCCGCCACCAAGAGCGGAGGAACCGAATCCGGCACGTTTCGGATCGAGTACGCGGGCGACAACGCCCCGACCAACTTCGCCGGCGTTTGGCGCGGGTCGCTCACGGAAAGCGCGGGCACGGTCCGAGGCGATGCCCCCGTTGTGCCTTACGTGGCGAACCTGATCCAGCAGCGCAACAGCCTTTCCGGGACCGTCGTGTTGACCGGAGCGGGCGAAGGTGGTGCGGACGTCACCGCTGTCGTCGAAGGTCGGGCCGTGCTCGGTTCGGCTGTTTTCCGTCTCGTTTCGGGCGAGGGCAGCATGAACTGGGGCGTCGAGTCTGAAGACGCCGGGGCGACGCTCTCCGGGACGTTCAAGGCGTTCAACATCACGGACAAGGAAGTGGCGGCTGGCACGGTGGAGGGGCACCGCTAAGCCGATGGTCGTTCTCGCCGCACTGGGGCTCGTCGCCATGATCCAAGAACCCATCGTCATCGTCCCACAACCCGAATCCCTCAAACGGATGGAGGGCAAGTTCGTCGTGGACCGCAGCACGGTCATCGTGTCAGGGGCCGGTGCGGAAGCTAAAGCGAAGCAGCTTGCCGAGTTCCTGCGCCCCGCGACCGGCTTCGAACTGCCGATCCGCGAGCGGGCGGAGGCCAACGCTTTTGACGTGGCGCTCGACGCGAAGCTGACCCAACTGGGTTCCGAGGGTTATCGCCTGGTGGTCGAACCCAAGCGTGTGATCCTGCGTGCCGCCGAGCCCGCCGGGCTGTTCTACGGCATCCAGACAATCCGCCAACTCCTGCCCGCCGATGTGTTTTCGGCGACCCAAGTGCGGGCCGAGTGGGCGATTCCCTGTGTCGAGATTCAGGACAAGCCCCGGTTCCAGTGGCGCGGCCTGATGATGGATTCGTGCCGCTACTTCATGCCGCTCGACTTCGTCAAGAAGACCCTCGACCTGCTGGCGTTGCACAAGATGAACGTGTTCCACTGGCACCTCACCGAGGACCAGGGGTGGCGGCTGGAGATCAAGAAGTATCCGAAGCTCACTGAAGTGGGCGCGTGGCGCAAGCACTCGCTGGTGGGCCACTACAACGAGAACCGAGGCAACCCCAAGTACGCCGCCGAACGGCACATCACCGTGGTGCCCGAGATCGAAATGCCCGGCCACGCGCAGGCCGCTATCGCGGCCTATCCCGAACTCGGCAACACGGGGCGGCAACTCGAAGTCAGCACGATGTGGGGTGTTCACACCCACGTGTTCAACGTCGAGGAGACCACCATCAAGTTCCTCCAGGACGTGTTGACCGAGGTGCTGGACATCTTCCCCAGCAAGTTCATCCACATCGGCGGCGACGAGTGTCCCAAGGACGAGTGGAAGGCGTCTCCCCGCGCCCAAGCCCGCATGAAGGAACTCGGCCTCAAGGACGAGCACGAGCTTCAGAGTTGGTTCGTCAAGCGGATGGACACGTTCCTCGACCAGCATGGGCGACGGCTTATCGGCTGGGACGAAATCCTCGAAGGCGGGTTGGCGCCCGGCGCGACCGTCATGTCCTGGCGCGGTACGCAAGGCGGCATCGCGGCGGCTCAGTCGGGCCACGACGTGGTCATGTCGCCCACCAGCCACTGCTACCTCGACTTCTACCAGAGCAAAGCGCCCGGCGAGCCCCTGGCCATCGGCGGGTTCACGCCCCTTGACAAGGTGTACGGCTTCGAGCCTGTGCCCAAGGAACTGAGCGCGGATCGCGCGAAGCACATCCTTGGCGCACAGGGCAACGTGTGGACGGAGTACATCCCGACGCCCGAGAAGTTCGAGTACATGGCGTTCCCGCGTGCGTCGGCCCTTTCCGAAGTGGTTTGGACTCCGGCAACGGGCAAGGACTTGGGCCGCTTCATGGCGGGACTGCCCGTGCACCTCAAGCGGCTCGATCACCTGCGCGTGAACTACCGGCGGCTCGACGGTCCGGCCGAAGCCCCGTTTGGCGAGTGGAAGTCTGGCGAGGTCGGCGAGACACCCGTGGTGCGCGAGTGGCCCCTCCCCGAGATTCCGGGGGCGGGCGAGTATGCCGTGACGTTCTCGTACTCGGGCGGCGACCACCGGCTGGACATCTCTTGGGCCGAGATCGTGGCCGAGGGCAAGGTGGTGGCCCGCGACGAGCACGAGGGCGTCACGGGCGGCTTCGACCGGGCGAACGTGTACCGGTTCAAGGTGCCCGGTCCGCTGAAGGGCGCCGTTTTGCGCGCGCGGGTGCGCGCCGATGGCGGCTCGGATTCGAATGGCGGGCTGACGCTGCACCGGCTCTGATGGCCGAACCGGAGTGCCTGCTCGACGTCCGTGTGACCCCTCGCGCCTCGCGCAACGCTTGGGTCTGGGGCGACCCCGTGCGTTGCCTGACCACGAAGCCGCCCGTGGATGGCGAGGCCAACGAAGCCGTAGTGGCGTCGCTGGCCAAACTGCTTGGCATCGCCAAGAGCCGCGTGGACGTCGTGGCCGGGCACAAGTCTCGGGACAAGCGTGTGCGCATCGCCGGGATGAGCGCCGACGACGTGCGTCAAGCCCTCGGCGGTTAGGCTTTGGCGAGCGCGGGGTGTGGGTCTGGCTGGAGCCCTGGGAACGTCTCGTTCAATCCCGGTTCGCCCAGGCTGGCCGAGACGGCCGACCAGAGGACGTTTCGGTAGTCGGTGGTCACCCGAAGGTCGCCGGGGCCTTCTAGGGCGTCGGGTCCGAGGCCGGGCCAATCCACATACAGGCGGCCTCCTTGCACCCCGGCGCCGAGAGCGAAGAGCGCGCTGCCGCGGCCGTGGTCGGTGCCCAACCCCTCGTTCTCCTTGACTCGGCGTCCGAACTCGGTCATCACGACGATCGTCGTGCGCTTCATGCGCGGGCCCAAGTCGGCCACGAAAGCGGCGAGCGACCGGGCCAACTCGTCGAGCAGCCCCGCTTGCCAGCCCTCCACCGAGCCTTGGTACACATGCGTGTCCCATCCGCCCATGTCGAGGCATGCCGCCTCGACGCCGACTTCGGCCTTCAGGAGCGTGGCGCACTGGCGCACGGCGTCGCCGAACGCGGTTTCCGGGTACGGCCCTCCTTCCCGGCGGCGCGAGGGCTCCAGCGAGTGCAGGGCGTCGAGAACGTTCAGCGTCTCGAAGCCAGCCAGCGAAACCTCGTCTTGCCGCTTGCCATAGAGTCGGCGCAGGTTCTCGGCGAACGCGTCGCGGGTCAGCTTGCCCTTGCCGTCGGTCAGCCGATAATCGTCGAGCGACGCGATGGCTGTGGCCTGGGTGGCCCCACGCAGCGAATCGGGAAGGACGGGGCCAAAGGCGACCGCTCGGAGCGGCGACGAGGACGTGCCCGGCGAGGCGCGGAGGTACCGCGCGAGCCACCCGCTGGCCAAGGCGTCGGAATCCGTGAACAGGCCGCGCTCCATGGCCGCCATCGCCTCGAAGTGGCTGCGCGTCTGGTCGCCCGAGCCCACGGCGTGGACGATGGCCATGCTGCCTTCGCGATAGAGTGGCAGAAGCGGCGCGAGCCTCGGGTGCAGACCGAACGTGCC
Organism: Fimbriimonadaceae bacterium; assembly: GCA_019454665.1. Classification (GTDB taxonomy): domain Bacteria; phylum Armatimonadota; class Fimbriimonadia; order Fimbriimonadales; family Fimbriimonadaceae; genus UBA2387. The sequence goes on from JACFNW010000030.1 coordinate 6,205, forward strand.
GTCGAGGTCGAGCACCTGCGCCTTGCGCAAGGCGAGGTTCGGGCGGAGCCGGTGATAATCGTCGTCGCCGTAAGGCACCACCACGTTCAGCCCGTCCATGCCGCCGCGCAGGAACACGACCACCAGCGTGGGCTGCTCGACCCGGGCGGGAGCGACGACCAATTGGCTGAACGCCGAACGCGCCCCCAGCCAAGAGACGGTCCCCAAGCCGAGGGCCGCCAGCACGCCGCGCCGCGTGGGCTCGAAGCGGGCCAGGGCGTCTGGGCGGGACGTCCACGCCTGATATCCCTTGCATGCGAATCGCTCGTTTATCGCCATTGGAACTCCGGGGAGCAGAGGGACAGGGCGACGAGTTCTGCGGGATCGTCGCCCGAAAGGCCGAGGGGCCGGCCGCACACCAGCCGGTCCCACTCCACGTTGCCGCCCATGGACTTGCCGAGCCGGTCGAAAGCCACCTTGGTGCCTCGGATTTGGCCGGTCGCCAGCGCCGCCGCGAAGTTCCAGCGGGCGAGCAGCGATCCCGTCCATTCGGAAGTGCCGTCCGGGTAGCCGTCGGGCATGGGCCATTCGTTCAGGGGTTGGCCCATCTTGCGCAAGTGCTCGCCCACGGCTCGCCCATCGGTTTCGGCATAGGTGCAACGAAGCGCCGAGGCGACGTAATCGAACGGCCGCTTGAGGATCGGGGGACCGGCGAGCAGTTCGTCGGAGAGCAGCAGCGTTTCGAGCATCGCCTTGATGTCGCCATCCGTTTTGGTGTAGCGATCGGCCACCCGCTCGACCAGGGGTTCCTCTGCGGTGCCGACGAACGCGCGGCAAAGCTTGCGGGCGATGAAGCGCGCGCACGAGGGGTGCTTGGCCAGGATGTCCACGACTTGTCGGGCGTCGCCTTCGCCTTGGCCCGCCGGGATGGTGTGCCCGAGCACCTGCTTCGCCCCGTCGTCGTGCTGGTCGGGATCGAACCGGAAGCGTCCCCGTGCCCGAAGTTTGCGGATGTCGAAGTCGTGCTGGGAGAGTTGCGTGAGCGGAGGGCGGTTCTCGACGGTCCAGCCCGTGAAGCACCGGGCGACCTCCATCACGTCCTGCTGGGTGTAGCCGCCGTCCACCCCGAGCGCGTGGAGTTCGAGCAGTTCGCGGGCGTAGTTCTCGTTGGGGGCGCGTTTGGTGTTGGCTTGGTTGTCGAGGTAGAGCAGCATCGCCGGGCTTTGCGCGCTGGCCCACAGCAGGTCGGGGAACTTGCCCAGGGCGTGCCCTCGGATCACGCGGTGATCGTCGGCTGCCTTGAGCATGCGCGTGTTGGCCTTGCGGACGTAGATGCTGAAGTGGTTGGACCAGAAGTCCACCATGCGTTCGCGCAGTTGGTTGGGGCTGTGGACCGCGCGGAGCAGTGCGGCTTGCTGCAGTTCGTCCAGCAGGTGTTGCTCTTTGAAGTCGGACGTGTTGAAGCCCTCGTACTGGAGCGATTCGAGTCGCCGGAGGCGCAGCGTGAGGTCGAGGGGCTCGTCTTGGCGGGCTTCGAGTTGCAGCGCCACCCACGCTTCGCGACCGATGCGCTCCACCTTTGCGACCTCGTCTGCGGGGGCACCGAACGCGGTGCGGTTGAGCAGGCGGATGGCGGGTGCATCGGCTTCGTCGGGCGGCTCGAGACGTTCCGGCACCCGGGAGGTCGCGAATGGGCGCGGCATCTCGCAACCGCTCAGGGCCAGTGCTGCACCCGCCGCCGCCCCCAGCCACTCGCGCCGCGTGATCTCCATCAGGCCACCGAGGGCTGTCGGGCCGTTCGGTGGACCCACAGGGCCCTGACGCCGGCACCGACCGAGACGAACAGCAGGATCGGCGCGAACACGAGCCAGCCGAGCAGGGGGAACAGGCAGCCCACGACCAGCACGACCGTGCCACGGCTCAGCGCGGCATAGGGCGAGAGGTTGGCGTCCAGGTGCCTCAGGCGCTCGCCGACGAGCGTGGCGATGCCCGCCGCGCCGAGCAATCCCAAGGCAAGAAGACCGAGGAACGCGCTGAAGCCGAGCAACCGTGTGAGCCCGTTGGGGATGTTGGAGAGCACGGCCCCCAGGAACACGCCGATGGCGACGATGGCCGCCCCGGAGAGGAGGGTGCGCCAAGGCGCGGATTCGGCGGCGTCGCGCGCTCGGCGGGTCTTGTCTCGGAAGAGCGTGGCCGCCCCCACGACCAGACACCACCCCGAAACGGTCCACAGCAGGATTCCCGCGATCACCGCGATCACGTCGCCTTGAGTTACATACATCGAACGTTCACCTCGAAGCGACTCGCGCCGCCTGCCCCCCAATTTAGGGCAAGCGGCGAGGTTTGGCAACGGGTGTGGGTCTATTGGCAGTGTTTCAGGGTTCGGGTTGGGTTCGGCAGGTGTTCGGGTCGCAGGGCGACGCTTGCCGAGCCTCTTTGGCAAGGAGCAGCATCACACCACGACCAGGACGCATTGGCCCGTGAGCAGCGCGAACCTTGCCACCGGGCGAGAGGCCGCGCTCAGCGCTTCATCCACCGCCTGCGCCACGCCCGGGCAGGTCGTGAACCCGTGGTCGTCCACCACGATCGTCCCGCCGGAAGCCATGCGCGGGATGAACCAGTCCAGACCGAACCGCATCGGCTGGTACAGGTCCACGTCCAGATGCACCAGCCCGTAGTCGCTGCGGCCGATGGCGTCCGTCCGGTCCTGCACGCGGCCTTGGACCACGTTCACAAACGGATACACGGAGAGGTAGTCGCGCACATCGTCGTAGGACGTGCGATCGCCGAACGTGCCGGGGACGTGGACGGCCTCTCGGCCCGTGGGCAGGTCGGCGCCCGCGTGGCCCTCGAACGTGTCGAGCGAGACGAGGGTGGCACCGGGACGCTCGAAGGCGACGGCCAGACTGGCGAGGAAGGCGCTTCCTCCGCCGCGAAACACCCCGATCTCGGCCATGTGGGGTCCTACGTCTGAAAGGCGGCACGCGTTCTCGAACCCTTGGTACAGTGTGTGGAGACGGTCGTAGTAGAGCAGGGAGCGGCGCGGTTCGCCCTTGACCACGGGGTCGGCGGCGCGCATGAACCGCTCGTCGTGGCGGATGTCGCGCATTTTGCCCGCCGAGCGCCCGTAGATGCGGGGGACATAGTGGTGGTCCGGCAATCGGCGGACGATCTTCCACGGGAGGCGCATGGCTGGGTCATTGTGGCACCGGGCCGAGTCTTGCGCGTGCGGTACAGTGTGGGTTCTCAGGAGTTCATGCACCGATTCGCCTTCGTGGTCCATCCCCTTGTGGCGCGAGACGCGCTGGTGAAGTTTCCTGCCCTCCGCTTCCTCCCGGATTTCGCCCTCGAGGCCATGCTGAAGCGGAAGAGCCCCGGCATCATGAGCCACATCACGGGCATCCGCTCCAAGACGGGCGCGGAAACCGAGGGCTGGTTCATCGGTTGCCCGCTCACCTCGAAACAGTTGGTGCGCCTGGATCCGGGTTTCGTCGTCGAGCGGTTGGCCGAATGCGCTCAGATCGCTCACGGGTTGGGTGCCGAGGTGATGGGACTGGGCGCGTTCACCAGCGTCGCGGGGGATGGCGGCGTGACGCTCGCCACCAAGACACCGGTCAAGATCACGACCGGGAACAGCTACACGGTCGCGACGGCCATCGAAGCCACGATCAAGGCGTGCGAGATGGTCGGGCTCGACCCCTCGCACGCGACTCTGGCCGTCGTCGGTGCGACCGGTTCGATCGGGCGGACGTGCGCGGAAGCGCTCGGTCCCTTGTTCCAGCGGACGCTGCTGGTGGGCCGCGACCTTGCCAAGACGCAGGCGCTCGCGCCCGAGGTGCCGCGCTCCGAAGCGACCACCGAGGTGGGCCGCGTGGCCGAAGCGGAGGTCATTGTGACCGTCACGTCCAGCGAGACGCCCGTCTTGCAGCCCAAGCACTTCCGGCCCGGGGCCATCGTGTGCGACGTCGCCCGTCCTCGCGACGTGTCGGTCGCCGTGGCGAAGGAGCGCTCCGACGTGTTGGTGATCGAAGGCGGCGTGGTGCGCGTGCCGGGCTCGGTCGAGTTCGGCTTCGACTTCGGCTTCCCGCCCGGAACGGCCTACGCATGCATGGCCGAGACGATGATGCTGGCCCTGGACGGACGGATCGAGTCGTTCACGCTGGGCAAAACGGTCTCGCTGGAGCAGGTGCGGACGACCCAAGCCATGGCGGCCAAGCACGGGTTCGAACTGGCGGGCTTCCGCTCGTTCGAGCGCGAGGTCGAGCCTGCGATGATTGATCGCGCGCGCCGCGCGCGGCAGAGTTTGGCGACGGCGACCTAGGTCCCGGATCTGCCGAAGTTCTTGCGTAGGATCAGGAAGTCCGCGACGTTTACGCTTCCGTCGCGGTTGAAGTCGGCACTGCCAGGATCGGAGCCGGCCATTCGTCGGCGCAACTCGACGAAATCCGCAATGTCGATACGGTTGTCCCCGTTGGCGTCTCCGTTGACCAAGTCGAATGCAAGCCCCGTGTGACCGTTCGTGAGATCAACCGGCCCGACGGTGTCGCTCAGGAACGTCTTCCCCCACGCGGTCACGTGGTAGGTACCCGGAGGCGGAGCTGGAAAGATGAACTCTCCGGCGAGTCCAACCCTTACCTCCCACGGACCGAACTCGTGGTTGGTCGAAGCATTGCGCACCTTGAACGTGGCTGTGGCAAGGTTGCGGATCAGGATGTCTTGCAGGTTGACGGTCCCCGCGATGGCCGGGCTGAGTGCTGAACTGTGCTGCATGCCAGCAACGACCATGCCGACGTTCGTCAAACTCTTGACTCGGACGGGTACGAAACTCCGTGGCGAGTTCGATCCGTCGCCTAGTTCGCCGTCGTACCCCCGTCCCCAAGACCATACCGATCCGTCTTGCCGAAGGGCCGCACTGTGGGCGCCGGCTCCAGCGATTTGGATGCAATCGGTCAGATCCGGTACGCGGACGGGTGTTCGACGGTTGCTCGTCGTCCCATCACCCAGTTGACCGTAGCCGTTATAGCCCCAGGTCCAAACCTCGCCGTTTCGAAGCACGGCCAGACTGAATCGGTCGCCAGTCGCGATGCTTGCCACGTCCGCCAATCCCGACGTAGCCGTCGGCGACGGTTGCGCTATCAGGGTTCCATTACCGATT
>JACFNW010000031.1 GCA_019454665.1 Fimbriimonadaceae bacterium
AAGACCTTCGGTGCTCTGTCCACCTGAACCGCCGCCCTCCTCGTCCTCTTCACCGCCTCCGCCGCCACCGGAACCTTCTTCGCCTCCACCACCGCTCTGCAGCCCTGAGCCAGTCATGCTAGCGACGAGCACCCCCGCTTCCAAGCTCCGCCGCAACTCCACTTGCCTGAGGTTTGCACGGAGTCTCGGAGTCCACCAAGACGAGCGGCTCTCATCTCTACCAGGACTCTCGCCCAAGTAGGGTGCCTTCGGGCTGTGCGTGAAGTGTCTTGATCTGGCTCGCTGCGCATAGGCAAGCACGTCGGCAAGCCCGATGACCCCTGACACCAGTGAGTCGGCGCTCAATACCAGCACCATAAGGACTAAGATGAGCCTTGAGGCCACTAAGCGGATCGTCCGTTTCATTCCTGTTGCTCCCGGTTCGAGAAGTCTCTCGCCAACGGTAGACACCATCATAGTGCACTCGGGGCACCTTGTCAATAGGTTATGCGAGTTTTCTGGTGAATTTCATCGTGACTCGCTCACACGCGCTGTGCCAAGCCAACCCGTCTGTCATCATCCCAGGGTGTCTGCACCCCTGCTCATCGTTGACGGCGACAATCTCGCCCACCGGGCCTACCACTCGATGCCCGAAGGCCCCGGCAACGCGGTGCGTGGGTTCTTTTCCATCCTGCAGCGCATCGTGCGGGAGGAGGAGCCCCGTGCCGTGGTCGTCGCCTGGGACACCCTGGGCCACGACACGTTCCGCTCCGAGCTTTGGCCGCCCTATCAAGCGGGCCGGGTGTTCCCCGCCCAACTCGTCGAACAGCTCGAGAACCTGCCACAACTCTGCCGCGAGTTCGGACTGGGCGTGCAAAAAGCGGCGGGGTACGAGGCCGACGACCTGATCGCGGGAGCCGTTCGGGAGGAGACCCAAGCAGGGGGCCAGTGCCTGGTGATGACCACCGACCGGGACGCCTTTCAGTTGGTGAGCGAGCGCACGACGGTCCTGGTGCCCAAACCCCGCACGCGCGAACTGGTCCGGTTCGGCCCCATGCAAGTCGTTGCCGAACTGGGCGTGCTCCCGGAGCAGGTGCCCTGCTTCAAAGCGCTGTGCGGCGACGCCTCCGACAACATCCCCGGGATCCAGGGCATCGGCCCCAAGCGGGCGGCGGCTCTGCTTCTGACGCACGGCACGCTCGATGCCGTGGTCGCCGATTGGCCGGCCGAGCGCGCCGAGCTTGCCCTGCGCTTCCGCGAAGTGGTCCGCATGCGGCCGTTCCTCGCCGAGCCGCTGCCCGTCGGGCCCCCGGACTGGGAGCGGGACGAGCCCTAGCTAGAGAGGGAGCTGCGCAGGAGGTCCGCAGCCCGCTCACGCGATCAGCACGTCGTTCGAGCCCTGTTGCAGTTCGCCGATGACCGCTGCGCTCTCGCCCGCGCTGGTCAAGCGTTGCACGATGGCGGGCGTGTCGCCTCGATCGGCGACCAAGACCATGCCGACACCCATGTTGAACGTCCGGAACATCTCGGCGTCCGGCACGTTGCCCAACTCTTGAATCATGTGGAAGATCGGTAGCGGCGTCCACGAACGTCGTTCGACCACGGCCCGCAGATTCGAGGGCAGCACCCTCGGCAGGTTGTCCACCAGTCCGCCGCCCGTGATGTGCGCAACACCCTTGATCAAGTCCTCCTGGATCAAGGGGTGGACGGCTTGGAAGTAGCACCGGTGCGGTCGGAGCAACTCGTCGCCGACGGTGTTGCCGAGCCCCGGCATGTCGCTCCGCACCGAAAGGCCGCCGACCTCGAGGAGCGCGCGCCGCGCCAGCGAGAAGCCGTTCGTATGAAGGCCGTTGCTGGCGATGCCGATCAATTGGTCGCCGGGCATCATCTTGAGTCTGGGGAGCCGTTTATCGTGGTCCACCACGCCGACGATGCAGCCCACCACGTCGATTTCGTCGTCGTGATACACGCCGGGCATCTCGGCGGTTTCGCCCCCGATCAGGGCCGCGCCGACGGCTTGGCACGCATCGGCCATGCCCCCCACGACTTGCGCCAACACGGGGCCCCTCAGCTGAGATGTGGCGAAATAGTCTAAGAAGAACAGGGGGCGCGCGCCTTGGCACAGGATGTCGTTGACGCAGTGGTTGACGATATCGAACCCGAGGCCATCGAACCGACCGACCATGGCGGCGACTTTGGTCTTGGTGCCGACGCCGTCGATGCTGCTGACCAGAATGGGCCGCTGCATCTCGGGGAAGTTGATGTCGAACAAGCCTCCGAATCCGCCGATGCCGGCCAGAACGCGATCTCCGTACGTTGCCCGGATTTGGGGGGCCACGGTGCGAAGCGCGCGATGCGCCTCGTCGATGTCCACCCCGGAGTCGCGATACGTCAGTTCTTCCGGCATGGGCTCAATGTACCCAAGCGGTTTTGACACCGGCGATCCGGCCCGTTACGTTGCTTCGCCGATCTGTCCGAACGTCATCATCAACGTGCGTTGGGTACTTGCGGTCACACGGCACCGGTCGGCGAGGAACGCGCCCGGGCACCAGATCGGGCCCACGAGATCGCAGACGATGGGGACGCGCCTTCGCGCCGCTTGCGACCAGCGGCGGTCGGCAAAGATGTCGCCGACGGGACGCGGTCCGCGAGCCCAGTTGAACGGCACGACGGTGTCGCTCGGCTGAGCCGAGCGAAAGTAAGGCGTCCCGCGCACGGTCGCCGCGTCGAGCGAGACTCGGAGCAGATAAGGGTCGCTCTCGATGACGGCCTCTTCGGTGAACCAAGCCTGCAACGACCACCCGAAGGCATCGGCCGATGTTTCTCCGGGCAGCGTGAGTGGGAAGCGAAAGGGCTCCGAGACGTCCGCCGCGCGGAAGTGAACGCGATCTGCCGTCCACTCCACGATCACAGCCGGGTCAGCCTTGGGAGCGCTGCTCGTCACCGAGCCCGACGTGCCTGCGTGAAGCCCCTCCACCACCAACCGGGTTTGATGCCGATCGAGCGATGCGCCCAACGTGGCGGCGACCAGGCGAACGGCCCGCGCGGCCAGCACCGGGGGGAGCGAGGCGATGCGGTCGCGTTCGAACACGGCTTCGACGTCTCGCGTCAGCCAGGGGAAGGGGTGGTTGATCTCGGCCTCGGACTTCTCGAGTGCGGCGGCCGCCATGCCGTTGAGGAAGCCGTCCTCCTCTTCGGCGATTTGCGCCAGCCGAAGCATGGAGTCTTCAAAACCGGGGTGGACGAGCTGCATTTCGGGGATCACGCGGTGGCGGATGCGGGCGCGGCTGAACGCCAAGTCCTCGTTCTGCGGGTCGTCGTGGAACCAGAGCCCTTCCTCGGTGCAGAACGCTCGGGTTTCTTGGCGCGAGAAGGGGAGCAGCGGCCTCACTTTGACGCCTTCGCGTGCGGCAATGCCTTTGAGCCCCGAGAGCCCGGTGCCGCGCGCCATCTGGAACAACATCGTCTCGACGAGGTCGTTCCGCGTGTGAGCCGTCGCGATCAGGTCGCAGCCGAGCCGCGCAGCGGCTTCGCGGAGGAAGGCGTCCCGCGAGTCGCGCCCCGCCTCTTCCAGACTCACGCCAAGGCGTTCGGCCATTCCTGGCACGTCGGCGTGACCGCCGACGAAGGGAACGTCCAACTCGCCGGCATAGCCTTCGCACAGCCGCATCTCCAAGTCTGCTTCGGAGCGTTGGCCGTGGTGCAGGTGTGCGGCGACTGCGTCGTAGCCCGCCCCAACCAACAGGGTGAGAAGGCACGTGGAGTCCGGGCCGCCGCTGTAGCCCACCAGAACCCGGGCCCCGGGCGGAATGAGCCCAGAGGTCTGCAGGTGAGCCAAAAAGGCTGTTCTCATGGCATCGCCGTCAGCGATAGTTCGTGAATTCGACGGGATAGGGGAGGTCCAGCCCCTTGACGAAGGCGATGCACTTTTGGAGGTCGTCCTTCGACTTCGCGGAGACGCGGACTTCGTCGCCTTGGATCTGGGATTGGACCTTGAGCTTGGAGTCCTTGATTCGGCGCACGAGGTCCTTGGCCTGGTCTTGGGGGATGCCGACCTTGAGTTCGACTTCTTGCCGCAGGGTCATTCCGCCCGCCTTTTGGGGTTCGCCGTAGCCGATCTGGCGGATGTCGACGCCGCGCTTGAGGAGCTTGCTCTCCACGATGTCGCGGAGTTGGTCGAGTTTGAAGTCGTCGTCGCTGATCAGCGTGATCTTGTCCTTGACGAACTCGATCTCGGACTTGCTGCCCTTGAAGTCCCAACGGTTGGCCAGTTCGCGTTGCGCCTGGTCCACCGCGTTTCTGACCTCCTGCATGTCCACGCGGGACACGATGTCGAAGGAGAAGGAATCAGCCATTGTTCGGGATGCGCTCCAGGTCGGACTTCTGCACGAGGACGACGTAGTTCGCGCCGAACTCGAGCTCTTCTTTGCTGAGCTGTTTCTTCTGCTCTTCCGAAACGTTGGCAAGGAACTTGTCGCGCATGCGGACAACGGCTTGCTCGTGCACTTCGCGCGCGGCCTTGAGGAGCATGTCGGGGTCTACCCGGACGGCGCATTGGTTGCCGTCGTAAATGTTCTGGACGGTGCCGGTGAGGCCCGCCAGGTGGGGAAAGTACCGCATCTGGGCGCGGTCTTCAAGCGTCGCTTCGCGCTCCACAACGCGCACACGATCGCCTTCCTTCAGAGTCGCCATGGACCCTGAAGTGTACCTTGGAGGAAGCGACCGAAGGACGGTTCATGCGCGTCCCGGCACGAACCGGGACGCGCATGGGGACTCTATCCCGCCGCCGAGGCGCCTTCGATGCTGGCTTGCATCGGAGGGTTGTTCCAGGTCACAAAGAACCCATAGCCGCCGTCTTTGGGCACGATCAGGCCGGAGAACGTGCGGCCGGCTTGCGCATCCACCTCGGCGCGGCCGACTTCCGCGCCGTTGATCCTCAGCACCGCTGTGTGTTTGCCGGCCTTGAGCGAGACCACCTCGGAAGACTTGCCCTGAAGGGCGATGTCCATCCCGGCGATCGTAACCACCGCGCCATCCACCTCGACCGGAGTCGAAACACGGAACTCGATGCCGGTCTTGTCTTTGGGGTTCCTGGGGTCGCCATCGAGGACGGCCGTCGTTAGCCCATTGCTCCCGGCGTAGAGCACGACCGAGTGCGTGGCTTCGCTTCCGACGGTGACTTTGACCGCGGCAACCCGTTGTTCAACGCGATTTCGGTGTCGCGATTCGGGCGGGCGAGGGTGAACGCACCCGCCGACTCCGGATTGACCGTCAGGCCGGTCTGACCATTGATCTGATACGAGACCGGCGTCGAGGTGAGATTGACGACGCGCACATAGCCGCCCCTGGGCGGGGCCTTGACCTCCGGCGTATCCGCCGAAGGACCACACCCAGCTACAACGAGGGCGGCGACGACGAGGACAGCGTGTTTGGGCGACATGGGGTCGGAGTTACTCGGTGGACGTCGCGGCCGACTCCATGGAAGTGCTGGCTTCGGCGTCGCCGGTGTTGACCTGCTCTTCCTTCGGCTTCAACTTGGCCGCTTCGTTGTCGGTCTCAACGACTTCGGTCGCCGGTCCGCCGCAACCCACGAGGGCGACGCCGATGCCCAGCGCCGCGAGGACGAGAAATAGATATTTGCTCATGGCTAGCTCCATTCTATCATGAGAACGACCCGCGCGTGGCGCGGGCCGTTCTCGGCGAGGGCAAGACTCAGCGCAGCAGGTCTTGGTCGGGGCGGAAGAAGCACGAGTACGACACGGTCGCGCCCGTGAGCGTGCAGCCCCACATGGAGACCGCGACGCCATTGGCGTCAATACGCGCGAACGGCGACCCGTAGTAGTCCGTGTGCGGATCGTTGGGCGCTTGCGTGCCCTTCGGTCCGACGCGGAAGAACTTGGCCGAAGTGTCCGCGCGGCTCCCGTTCATGCCGTTGCCGTAGACCCACGCCTTGGCGCTCGCGCCGTTCCAGAACCACGCATAGCCGCCCGTGGCGCCTGCCATCGGCGCCGCCATCGGATTGAACCGGCAGAGGCTGAACGCCGTGCCGTCGCATCGAAGCGCGGGGTTCGTGATCGCGCGACCCTCGCGGGCCGTGGTGCCGTTGCCGCTCCAGAGCATGACCAGCTTGGACGGGAGCGCGACTTCCGAAGCGCTCATTGCCGTGAGCAGCCCGTTGTACGTGAAGTGCTGGGTCGCCGGAGCCACCGTGTAGTTCTGGAAGTCGGCGGTATCCGCCGTGGATCGGGTCCGGGTGAAGCCCGTGCCGTCCAGAATGTCCCAGCTCTTCAGGTACGGCTGGGTCGAGTTGGCCCAGTACGTCTGGTTCTGCGCTTGAACGGCGGGGGTCTCCCAACCGTCGTTCGACGTCTTCCAGTTGTACGGGATCGGGTGGATCGTGTTCCAGCGGATGGTGCCATCCGCGCGCGTCGAGTATCCGAGCGGATACAGGTCGTCCGAGTCCGCCGCATAGATGGCGAAGCCCGTGCCGAGCTGCTTCACGTTGCTCAGGTTCGTGGTCTTCTTGGCAGACTCTTTCGCCTGCGCATAGACCGGGAAGAGCATCGCCGCCAAAATGGCGATGATGGCGATGACGACGAGGAGTTCGATGAGAGTGAACCCACGTTTGACCATATGAGATTGTCCTCCAACAGCAGTAGCTGGTCCCCGCGGGCACCGTTCGGACCTCCGAATCGGGATCACAACTGAATCATTGCGCGAAATGGTGGAATGTCCGAGAGCGTTCCGCAGGTACCTATGAGTTCCTACGATGGCCTCCTGCGAAAAAGGTCCCTGTTCCGGACTTTTTGGTGAACATTCCGCGTCGTTGTCCGTACGCGTGTTGGCTCGGGTTGCGAACTCGTCCGGATCGGTTGTCGCGGGCTTGCGATTCGCGCGCTAATTCTGCCGCCCTTCGATCGCGGCAAGCAACACGGCTGCCGCCAACGCCACGCGCGGGTCCAGCACGTCGCGCCGCTCGACGACGATGTTCAGGTGGTAGGTGAACGGGTTGAAGTTCTGCTTGAAGTCCACGTGGCGCTCGCCCCCGATGAGCAGGTCGTAGTTCTGCGGCACGAGGTTCGAGACGAAGCGGCGGATCACGGCCATCACCATGCTGTCCTCGACCATCTTGCCGACTTCGACCTCGTTCGGCCCACACACCGACCACTCGTCCCGCAGCATGGACTTCCAGCCCATCCGCTGAAGGACCGCGATGCGCTGGCCAGTCGCCGAGTCGAACACGTCGTAGGCGCTGGCGAAATCCACGACCTGCCGCGCGGCGATGCGCAAGACCTCGACCTGCTTCGTCTCGTCGGTGTAGGCGCGGATGTCCTCTTTGAGCTTGAAGCCCATCTGATGCACGAACAAAACCAGCCGGTCCTGGTCGTCGAAGATCAGGAAGTCCGCTCCGACCAGCTTCATGATCTTGCGCTTCAGAACGAACGTGCGACTCTGGAGCCGATCGCCGAGCAACGGTGTGATCGCCATGCCCCCTTCTACCCCATCTACAACGTCGTCGTGGGAACCGCAAGAAGGCCCACAAAGGGCGCGAACCGGTGTTACAATCAACGCACTTGACTTACGGCCTCGAAACCCGGGAACGCGAGACCGATAGCCTTCATAACGACCGAGTCCAGGAAATGCTCGACCTGGCCGACCGGCTTGTCGAGCAACATGGCGGGCGTTTGGACGATTCGGCCATTGCCGCAGTGGCGGAAGCCACGGGTGCGGATTTGGACTATGTCCGCCTGGCCCTGACGGCTCGGGCTCAACACCGCAAAGAGGGCCTTCTCTCCCGAATCCGGGCGAGCTTTCTGGGCATGGAGCCCAGCGTGCGAACATACGTCGGCTCGTCCTACCTTGCCGCGCTGACCGGCGTGGCCGGAGTGCTCGGCAAGCTGTTCGGAGACCAGTACGGGCTGGGCGGCATGTTCCAGCTCGTCTGCGGCGCGCTCATGGTTTATCTCGTGGGGATGGCCCGCAACGAGCGGACGGCCGTGGTGGCGGGCGGCACGTTCGGAGCGCTCTACATCGTCGCCTCCGCGTTCATGGGGGCGCTGCTCCGCGTGCCGGGAATGCGCATCGTGCCGGGCGAGTTGCTGCTCTATGCAGCCGGGGGCGCCGTCGTCGGATTGATCGCCCATCGAACGGTCAAGAAGCACCGCGACCGGTTCGGCCTGAAGGACCCGGTCGCCGAACGGCAACAGCTCCTCCATCAGTTGGTCGAGATTCAGGACAAGCTCAAAGAGGCCGAACAGCACCTGGCCTTCCTCAGCGCCGACATCGTTGGTTCCACCCAGTTGAAGTCCCAGTCGGATCCGCTGGCGGTCGAGTTCACGTTCACCGAGTACCACAAGTTCGTGGACATGGTGGTCCGCAAACATGGCGGCACGGTGCACTCGACGGCTGGCGACGGCGTCACCTGCGCGTTCCCGCAACCCGCTCAGGCGTTTGCCGCAGGCAAGAACCTTCAAGCCGGTTTGGCCGAGTTCAACGCGTTCCGCAACCGCATCGGCTCGCCCATCCGTCTTCGCGTCGGCATTCATACGGGCACGGTTCTGACGCCCCACAAGAACGACGTGCGCAGCGTGAACTTCTCGGAGGTCATTGACGTGGCGGCGCACATCCAGAAACACTGCCCCGTCGGAGCCGTCGCCATCAGCGAACTGGCGGCGGCGACCATTCCCGGCGGCGCGGCGGCGATCGCCCAAGAGTGGCTCGACGTCCAAAACGTTCGCGTAGCCGTGTGGTCGCCCAGACAGGTGGTCCCGATCTCGGCGCCGGTCGGCATGCCCCCGTTGCCCGACTCGGCGAACTGAAGTTCCAGCCGACGGCGAACCATCGGCTGGAACCCGAGCGTCCGGTTTACTCGCCCGAGGTCTTGGGGGCGTCGCCGCCCGTGGCCTTCTTGGCCTCTTCCTCAAGCTTCTTCGTCTCTTCGGCGAGCTTCTTCTCGGCCTCGGCGTCGGCCTTGCGCTGGTCCTCTTCTTCCTTGTCGTAGGCGGCCTTCTCGGTCACCCACTTGTCGAGCGCGCCATCCACCAAAGCAGCCGCATCTTCCGAGATGGTCTTCCTCTCCTTCATCTCGACGAGCTTCTTGAGCACCTCGCCGTGCATGCGCGTGCCGCCCTCGCCGAAGTCGAGCGTGTTCGCCATGTCGAGCAGAAGCTCGGCAGCTTCGTCCTTCCGCTCGGCCTCGATCAGCATGTCCACGAGCTGCATCCTCAAAGTCGGTTGGCCCTCGAGTTCGGGCAGTTCCATGAGGTACTCGATCCGGTTGGCGAGCATGTCCTTCTTCTCTTCCGCCGAGGCGCTGGCGTAGAGTTGCTCGTAGGCCGCGTAGCGCGCCAGGCGGGCCACGTTCAGACCGATGTCCGATCCGTCAATCGCCTTCTGGGCATCTTCGACCACCTGTTGGTACTTGGCCTTGGTGTCGGCTGGGTTGCCGGACGCCATGCCCACCTTGTTGTAGTCATAGATGGCCTTGTAGCCCAGACTCCTCCACTCGATGGTCACGGCTTCCTGAGCGGTCTTCACTTCCTCGCTGACCAGCGAAGCGACCTTGGCCTGCTTGGCCTGGTCGAGGTACTTGGCCTTCTCCTTTTCCCAGTCGGCGGGCAGATTCGACTCGACCTTGACCAGCTTGTAGATGGCCACACCGTTGAATTCCTTGAGCGGAGCGCTCGTTTCGCCCGGCTTGAGTGCCGCGACGGGCTTGAGCGTGGCGTCGGTGGACACCATGCCGTAGCCGTACTTGAGCTCGTTCTCGCTGACCCGCTTCTGGGGGTCGGCGGGCGTCTCGTTCGAGTACTTGTCCATCGCGCTCTCGAACGTCGCGCCGGCCTTGATCTCGGCCAGGATGCGCTCGGCTTCGGCGTTCAGGTCCTTGCCTTCGTTCTTGTCGGCGGTCAGCAAGATGCGCTTGAGGACGAGCGTGTCGTAACCCTTCTTGGCCTCTTCCTCCGTGAGTTGCACCTTGGCGAGTTCGGCATCTTGGAGCAACTGCGGCGCGACCGAGAGCACCAGCCGATCCTTCTGAGCCGGATCGCTCAGGACCTGGTTGAGTTGGTCGAGGTTCTGCTTCTTGATGTCCTCGAACGTGGTGAAGTTCGGGTTTTCGGCCTTGACGGCCTTGACGAAGTCCTCGGGAGTGGCATCGGCCTTGAGCTTGCCCGTGGAGACCAGACGCTCGCGTTCGGACTGAATGCCCTTGTCCAGTTCGCGCGAGAAATGCGCGCGGATGGCCTCGTCGTTGATCTCGATGCCGCGCTTCTTGGCCAGATCGAGCGTAACCGTTGCCTGCACCAACTGGTCAATCGCGCCGCCCACGATCATCGCTTCGAACATGATGGGCACTTCGCCCAGTTGCGAGCCGAATTGGCTCCGCTGAGCTGCGGCCAAATCCTCGATCTCGCGGGCGCCGATGTTCCGGCCGAGAACGACGGCGACGACGTCCGAGACCTCGCCTTGCGCCTGCTGCGGGCCACCGCAGTTCATGTTGAGCATGCCGATCACGAGACCGACGCCGATGGCGATGGACACGACGAGCGCGCAGCCCGACTTCTCCATGAAATTGCGTACTTGAACGATGGACAAGGTTTGGTTCTCCGAGTCGGGCCCCGATCGGGCAACCCGCCGGGGCGCACCAAAGCGGTGCGACTCAAGGTGCAAGTATGACACGCCCGCAACGATCGCCCCAAGACGGCACGTGCCAATCCAGTTCCATGGGTATACTGCCTTCGCGCCATTATGCTTCCCTCGCCCGATATCCTCAACGACTACGAGTACGGCAAGTTCGTTCTTTCGAACCTCGCCGCCAAGCGCGCCAAGCAACTGCGGACCGGCGCCCCGCCCTTGGTTCGCATTGACTCGAACCATCCGCTGACCATCGCTCTGGCCGAAATCGCCGCCGGGAAGATCAAGCCGATCCTCGGCGAAGCCCGCAACGAGCTCGACGACACGATGCCGGAAGTCGTGAGCCCCGAAGAGCGCGGCGTGCTGTTGCCAGGGCTGGACGAGGAAGACGAAGTGCGGGTGGTTGATTCCCTCATCAGCGACGATTTCAGCCTCGACGACTTCGACACCGAAGATCACGAGGAGACCGAGGACGAGGACGGCATCGTCCGCCCCGCGTCCATCACCGACCTGGTCGGCGACGACGAAGACGGTGCCGAGCACGAGGACGTCGAGGAAGTCGTTCCCGAGGACGACACCATTCCGCTGTCCGACCTCGAAGAAGCCGTCACCGGCGACGAAGAGGAACTGGGCGACGACTCCTCCGACGACTAGGCCCGCA
>JACFNW010000032.1 GCA_019454665.1 Fimbriimonadaceae bacterium
CGTGACGGCATGGATCATCCCCGCCACCGGAGTTTTGGCACCCGAGCGCACGTTGGTCGCCGTCCGCGCCAGGGCTCCGGTTGCGGGCAAGCCACCAAAGAGCGGCGAAACGATGTTGGCGACGCCTTGGGCCACCAGTTCGACGTTGGGCTTGTGCTTGTCGCCCGACATCCGGTCGGCGACGACCGCCGAGAGCAGCGATTCGATCGAGCCGAGCATGGTGATCGTCAGCGCGGGCGCCAAGAGCGGCAGGATGAGATCGGGGCGGAACTGCGGCAGGTGCAGCGTAGGCAGCCCCGCGGGTATGCCTCCGAACGCCGTGCCGATCGTGGCCACGCCCAATCCCGCCGCCACCGAAACCACGGTGCCCAAAAGGAGGGCGACGATGGTGCCTGGGACCTTCTTGACCCATTTGTTGACGACCAGGATGGTCAGCAGGGACCCGGCGGCCAGCACGGTCGCGTGGGGCGAATACGTGGACGCGTGGGCCGATACGGCTTCGATCCGTCCCAGAAACTCGCCGGGCACCTTCTCGATGCGCAGTCCGAAGAAGTCTTTGAGTTGGGTGCTGGCGATGAGCACGGCGATGCCGTTGGTGAAGCCGATGACGACCGGGCGCGGGATGAACTTGACCGCCGAGCCGAGCCCCGTGAGGCCGAGCAGGGCGATCAACACGCCCGCCATCAGCGTGCACATGAACAGCCCCTCGACGCCGTGAGCGGTCACGATCCCGGCCACGACCACGACGAACGCGCCGGTCGGCCCGCCGATCTGGACCATCGAGCCGCCCAGGGCCGAGATGAGAAACCCGGCGACGATGGCGCAATAGATGCCCGCTTGCGGCGAAACACCCGAGGAAATGGCAAACGCCATCGCGAGCGGCAGTGCGACCAAGCCCACCGTCACACCGGCGACGGCGTCGGAGGCGAACTTGGCCAACGAATAGTCTTTGAGCGCCGACCAGGACTTGGGCGCGAATTCGCTGGAGAAGGACACCGGGAACCTAGATTATGCCATCCCCCGGCCCGGACCCAAGGGGGGCCTTGACAAATGGCGTCGAGGGGTTTATAACAGAGTCAATCTTTACTCAGGCTTGACAAATCTGGGTCAAAGTCATGTTGAAGAAGGCCGACAGAGCCTTCGGAGGTAGGAATGAGACAACTCGCGATGATCGCCGTTCTCGGCATCTCGACGGCATCGTTCGGGCAGACCTTGGTCAGCGCGTTCGACTTCAACGGCACGTTGAACCCCTATGTGGACAACAACCCGCCCAACGTCCTGCCCCTTCAGGCGAGGACGGGCGGCTCCCCGACGTCCTCGACCACGCCCAACTTCATGATGGACATGGTGAACGCCGTGAGCAAGCAGGTGGCCGTGTTCGCCGGACCCGATTTCTTCCGCGCGTGGCACGGCATCGGCGCGAACGGGGGCGGCGCGTACGTCAACCGCTACAGCGTGTTGATGGACGTGATGCACACCAAGTCCTCAGGCGACACCAGCGGCTGGGCCAGCTTCTTCAACACCAACGACGACCAAGCCAACGACGGCGACATGTGGATCCAATGGACCGCCGAAGACGGCGGAGGCGTCTACGGGACGCTCGGACGAGGCGGCGTGTATGCCGGCAAGTACTACGCCAACCGCTGGAACCGCGTCATCCTCTCGGTGGACCTCACGGCGCTCACCGCGCGCTTCTATGTAGACGGAGTGTTGCAGAACACCGTGGTGACGGGCGGCTTGGATTCCGGCCTCTCGATGTACACCTACAACGATGGCGACGCGACCGCCGACCACCTGGACGTCTTGGGCGACAACGACGGCGATTGGACGCCGGGCCGCATCAGCGCCCTCGCGTTCTTCGATGGGCCACTTGGAGACACCGAAGCCGCCGCACTCGGCGTGGCTGGCGACCCCGTTCCCGAACCCGCGGCGATGAGCGTGATGGCGCTGGGCGTGTTGGCCCTGCTCCGCAAGCGCAAACCCGCCTAGGACTCGGGCCGCGGGCGAACCAGTCGGAGCAACTCCGCCTTTCGTCGAAGGAGCACGGTCTGCCGGACAAGGTCCCTCGTCGTGTGCGGATGGTGGTCGGGCCCGGGCAGACCGTGGCACCCCCTCATCGCCGGCACAAAGAACCGAGCGGTTTTGTCCGGCACTGACCCCGTGTCGGTGCGCGAATCATGTAGACTTATCTATACATGACTCGCACGCTCACCCGGGTGGCGAAGCGCGCGGCCATCCTCTTGGGCGGCGCGGGTCTCGTCGCGCTCGGCGTCTTTGCCGAACGCAACGAACCGAGGCCCGTGCCCAGGATCGCGTTCCTCTCGGTCGGGCAGGGCGATTGCACGGTGGTCGTCACCGAATCCAGAACCATCCTGATCGACGCCGGACCCGCGAACGAGCGGACCAACGGCGCGGCCCGGTTCGTCGTCCCCGCCCTGTACGGCATGGGTGTGAAAACGCTTGATGTGGTGCTGATCACCCACCCCGACGCCGACCACATGGGCGGGTTGGCCGCTTTGGCCCGACGGTTCAAGATCGGCAAAGTGGGCCTCGGCGCGAGGTTCGCCGACCACCCCGTCGCCAGACAGTTCCTGCACGAAGCGGGAATCGCTCCCGAGCAGATGTGGTGGATCAACGGCGAGCACGAGGCGACCGCCTCGCCCTTCACAATCCGCGTGCGCGACGCCGCGCCCGCCGACGCCGACGACAACGATGGCTCGCTGTTCGTTCACGTTCAAGCGGGGAAAGGGGCGGCGCTGCTCACCGGCGACGCATCGGTCGCGATGGAAGGCCTGGTGCCGCCCTCGTGGAAGGCGCAGGTGTTCCAAGCCGGCCACCACGGAAGCCGAACCTCGACCGGCGACGCCTTGCTCGATCGCGTTCGGCCCCAGGTCGTCGTGGTGAGTTGCGGGCGCGACAACGCCTACGGGCATCCCCACCCCGAAGTCCTCGATCGTCTGCGAAGGCGGAGCATCACAATCCTGAGAACCGACCGCCAGGGCCACATCGAGTTCCGACCGGGACCCGACGGACTAGAGAGAGTCGCCGCGACCCGGAGTTGGAGGGACCGCTGACCTCGGCAGCGAATCAACAGGCGTGCCTTCCCCGACCGGTCTTTTCGAAACGCTTCTGGCTTCCCCGCGCCCCTGGCGCCTGGTCGTGGATTCGGACTGCGACAACGAGGTGGACGACCCGTTCGCGATCGCCCACGCGTTGCTCTCGCCCGACCGCGTGCGCGTCGAGGCCCTGACTTCGGCCCATTACTGCAACGAGCGGGCGGCCACGAGCGAACAAGGGCTACGCAAGAGCCACGAGGCCATCGAGGTGCTTCTGGACGCGATGGAGCTGACGGGCAAGGTGCCGGTCGCGATGGGCGCACCCGGACCCATGGCGGCCAGCCAGCGGCCACGAGAGAGCGACGCCAGCCGACTGATCACGGAATTGGCCCTTACGGGCGAAGGCCCGCTGATCGTGGCGTCCATCGGCGCAGCGACCAACGCGGCTTCGGCCATCGCCGCGCGGCCCGAAATCGCCGAACGACTCGTCGTCGTGTGGCTGGGCGGCCACGCGTTGGATTGGCCGGACGCTCAGGAGTTCAACCTCATGGGCGACCCCGTCGCCGCCCAGTGCCTTCTCGATGGGCCAGCCCCGTTGGTCTTGGTCCCCGCGCTCGGCGTTGCCTCGCACATGTTGGTGTCGCTCGCCCAATTGCGACAGGACATGCCCGCCTCGGCCCTGGGCCGGCACTTGGCCGCACTGGTGGCCGACCAGTACGGCGAACGGGGCCGCGGCTACGCCAAGGAGATCTGGGACATGGCGGCCACGGGCTGGGCGATCCAACCCGACTGGGTGCCCACCAAGGCGATCCCCAGCCCGATCTTGCGGAAAGGGGTCTACCTGCACGACGGGGAGAGGCACACCGTGTGGATGGCCCGCTGGTGCGCCCGCAATGCGATCTTCGGCGACTTCTTCGCCAAGATGGCCGGGGCCGTCGTTTAGAGAGAGGGTGGCGTCCGCGCCCGTCCATCGGGCTGGAGCGTCTGCAAGAAAGAGGAGCGGGGTCGAGCGGCGCTGCTCAAACCGATTCGGATCATCCTCCAATCGCCGGCTGCGGCGGGAGAATCTCGTCTGCGAGGTTTCGCGCTCGGTCGCGTCTAGCGGCGGGCTAGAGTCCGGGAAGCGTCAGGGGCTTCCATTCCCTCGCGTTCGGCGAGCAGAGCCTGATCGGCCTGCTGGATGCGCGCCTTCGTCGCATCGGCGGCCTGTTGCCGCACGAGCGAATCGGCTGCCAAGAACACCACTGCCAAGAGCAGGGCGCCCGCCACCGCGAACCGACGTGTGCGTCTGGGACCATCGCTGGCCGGCCTGCAACGAGCGAACTCGCGAGCCAACTCCTGGGCGACGGCGGTCTGATACACCGCGTTCGGATCCATACGTTCTCACCTCCTTCGACCGCGAATGCGCTGGCCGAACCCTGATGAAACCCGATGCGCCGTCAAACGCCGTGGGACGGTCCCAGCGCCTTAGCGCGCGAACAGCCGCTTGGGGTGGG
The DNA here is from genome assembly GCA_019454665.1 of Fimbriimonadaceae bacterium. Taxonomy (GTDB): domain Bacteria; phylum Armatimonadota; class Fimbriimonadia; order Fimbriimonadales; family Fimbriimonadaceae; genus UBA2387. The sequence continues at coordinate 4,553 of JACFNW010000032.1, forward strand.
TTTCGTGCGGCCGCTCGTTGCCGGAGTGCCACTTGGGCGTGTTCAGTACGACCACGCCTTTCGGTCCCGGCTTGAGCGAGTGGCGCGACAGAGCAAGCTCCTTCCGAAGCAACCGCTCGATGTTCCGAACTTCTTTGTGCTGCGCGGGCGTGGCGAGCGTGATCGCCCGACCCGAAGCCCCGGCTCGGCCCGTGCGGCCGATGCGGTGCACGTAGTCTTCAGGCTTCTCGGGGATGTCGTAGTTGATCACCAGCGAGATGTCCTTGACGTCAATCCCGCGCGCCGCGATGTCGGTGGCGATGAGGATGCGGTAGCGACCGGCTTTGAACCCGTCGAGCGCGGCCCGGCGTTGCACGAGCGTCTTGTCCGCGTGGATTTCCGTCGCGGCGTGGCCGAGGCGGTGGACGGCCTTGGCCAGCTTTCGCGCCCCGTGGCGCGTTCGGGTGAACGCCAACACGCTACCGGGATGCTCCAAGAGAAGCTGCTCCAGCATGCTCGCCTTGTTCTCTTGGTGAACAAGCAACAGTTCCTGCACCACGTTGGTTGCAGCCGTACCCGGCCGTTCGACTTCGATCTCGACGGGGTCGTTGAGATAGTGGTCGACCAATTCGGCGATCTCGGAGGGCATCGTCGCCGAGAACAACATGGTCTGGCGCTTATGGGGCAGCTTGTCCAAAATGCGCCGAACCGAAGGCGCGAAGCCCATGTCCAGCATTCGATCCGCCTCGTCGAGCACGCAGATGGCCGTCGAATCAAGCCTGACCGTGCGCTGGCCGATGTGGTCGTTGAGACGGCCCGGAGTGGCGACCACGACCGCGGGGTTCTTCCGCAGCTGAGCGATCTGCTTGGCCATGTTCGCGCCGCCGATGAGCAACGCCGTGTGGAGGCCAAGGGCGTCGAACACCTCCTGGATCTGGATGGCCAGTTCGCGCGTCGGAGCAAGAACCAGGGCGGATTGCCCGGCCTTGAGCCGCTCGGCGATGGGAAGTCCGAAAGCGAGCGTCTTGCCCGTTCCCGTCTGGGCGATGCCGATCAAGTCCCGGCCTTCGATGGCGGGCCCGATGGCCGCTTGCTGAATGGGAGTGGGAGTGGTGAAGCCGAGGCGATCGAGGGTTTCGATGAGCTTCGGCGAAAGCGGCAGCGAGCGAAAGCCCTGCCGTTCGTCTTTGTGGGTCATAAAACTGGGTCGGACCGATCCGCAGATGGTCCCGGTACGCTGATTATGGCCTATGTCCGCAATCGCTGGAGGGACCGCCCGCCGAACATGTCGGCGTTCCCGCAAGTTCCCGCAACGGACGCGAGACCCAGGGCAGCCGCTCGGCATCGGCGAAGCGCCAGAGCGTCTCGTCCCCCTTGCCCGGCGACAAACCGATGCGCGTGCCGACACGCACTTCGGCCACCGGCGAGGCGGGCGGCAAGAGCCGGAGGGGCGAGGCGGCATCGAACAGGTCCAGCCCGTACCACGAGCCATCCAGCCCGAACGCCTGGGCGAGCTTGCCCGGGCCGGAGAGCAGGTTGCGGTCGCGGGCCGCCTTGGCGCGGCGGCTCTGCATGACCGCCAACCCGCTGAGGGGTTCGGCGGCCCGGAGCAGCACCGCCGCTCCCAAGCCCGGTTCGAGCGCGGTCACGTTGAGCATCCAGTGGTTGCCGTAGGTGAAATAGAGGTAAGCGCGTCCCGGCGGGCCGAACATGGCTTGATTCCTGGGCGTCTCGCCTCGGAATGCGTGGCATCCGGGGTCGTCGGGGCCATAGGCCTCGGTCTCGACGATGCGGGCGGCGCACTCGTCGGTGGCCAGAGTCCACCCCAGGAGGGCCCGCGCGCCTTCCACCACATCCTCGGCCAACAGGCGCACCATCGCTTCTGGGGTCACCCGGATGTGTTACCCCAGCAACGGGTACTGGTCGTTTTGCGGCGTACCCGGTAAAACCTCCAGCGTCGGGTCACAACCACCCGGCAGAGTTACCGTTAGACCTTTCGAGACGGCTCCGCTTCGGCGGGGCCGTCGCCTTGTGTCGAGGTCGCCCATTCGGTGGCCAGACGCACGTCGTCGCGGGTCAGCCCGTGCCCGGTTTCCAGCACCACGTGGTCCACTTCCGCGCCTCGGTCGCGCAGCATGGCCGCGAGTTCGCGCGCGTTGTCGAGCGGCAGGATCGGATCGGTGCGCCCGCTGAGGAGCAACACGCGCTTGCCTTCAAGACTCAGCGTGGGCGGATCGGGGAGCACGACCATCGCCCGCAGCAAGACGGCGCGGTCGAGGAGTTCGGGGCGGCGCAACAGGAGCGTGCACGCGATGTTCGCGCCGTTCGAGTAGCCCATCGCCGAGATCGGAACCGCGAACCCGTACTCGGCGGCTGCGCGGAGGACGAACTCGGCCAGTTCCTGCGTCCTCGCTTCGACATCCTCCAAATCGAACACGCCTTCGGCGTAGCGGCGAAAGAAGCGGGCCATGCCGTGCTCGCTGACTTGCCCGCGCGGCGAAAGGACCGCATCGCCCGGAAAGAAGGTCTGGGCGAGTTCGACAAGGTCGTGTTCGTCGCCGCCGGTGCCGTGCAATGCGAGGACGGTGCGGCCCGTTTCGCCCGGCACCCAGCGGTGGATGAACGCGCTCAATAGAAGCTCCCAGGATGCTCGACCTCGTAGGCGTCCACGGTGTCTTTGGCGTCCTTCAAGGTCATCTTGTACCGCTCGCGCAGACCCTTGATGGCCTCGATCTTGTTGGTGCCGGAGGCCTGTTCCAGGTAGGCGGCGACTTCGTCGGGGTCATATGAGGGCGTCTTCTTCCGCTTCTCTTTGCGCTGCTCCTTGGCGATCTTCTTCTGCTTCCAGTCTTGATAGTCGTGCTCCTTGTTCAGGCCGAGGATCGGCGGAATCACCTCGAGGAGCATGAAGACGCCCCAAGGACCGATGACCCATCCAGGCCAGAAGTAGCCCTTCCCTCCCGTGGTGAACCACCAGATGAGCACGCAAACCAATCCGGTCGAGAACCACGAGCCGATCTCCGAACCGACTTTGCTCCGGCGAAACGCCTTGAACTCCTTGCGCAACTGCTGGTCGGCTTGTTCCTCGCGGAGCTTCTCGGCGGCACGCTGCACGGCTTCGGGCGGGATGCCCAGTTCGGCGGCGGCTTCTTCCAGTTGGCGGTGCGACAACCCCCCCGAGCCTTCGCGGACGGCGAGCTCGAGGATTTTGCGGGCTTCGTCTTCCTGATAGAACTGCTGCACGTTTCAGGTACGGGGCCGGGTGGTTCGGCGTTCGATGCGTTTCTCGAAGTTTTGGCCCTGGATAAGACGCTGGACGAAGATGCCGGGCGTATGGATGTTGTCGGGATCGAGTGCGCCGACCTCCACGAGTTCTTCGACTTCGGCGACCGTGACCTTGCCGGCAGTGGCCATGGCCGGGTTGAAGTTGCGGGCCGTCTTGCGATAGACCAAGTTTCCGCTCGCGTCGCCCTTCCAAGCCTTGACGATGGCGAGGTCGGCGTGCAGGGCGGTCTCCATGACGTACATCTCGCCGCCGAACTCGCGCGTCTCCTTGCCTTCGGCGACCACGGTGCCGTAGCCCGTCTTGGTGTAGAAGGCCGGGATGCCCGCGCCCCCGGCTCGGCAGCGCTCGGCCAGCGTGCCTTGGGGGTTGAACTCGAGCTCGAGCTCGCCCGAGAGGAACTGCCGCTCGAACTCGGCGTTCTCGCCGACGTAGGAGGAGACCATCTTCTTGATCTGACGGGTTTGGAGCAGGAGCCCGAGCCCGAAATCGTCCACGCCGCAGTTGTTGCTGATGAACGTGAGGTCCTTGACGCCCGAATCGCGCAGGGCGAGGATGAGGTGCTCGGGGATGCCGCACAGGCCGAACCCGCCCGCCATGATGGTCATGCCGTCCCAAAGGAGGCCGTCGAGCGCCGATTTCGCATCCGCATAGACTTTGTTCACTGGGGCAACCTCGCCAACCGGACCCTGACGTCCGGTTGGGTTCATGATACTTGACGCCCCTCTTCGGCGTTGTGCCAGCATTCGCGAGAGGCAGCGTTGCGGAGCGACGAGCTTGGTGGGTCGCCGGTCCCGCCGGGAGGTTGAGATAGATGAATTCGATTGAAACTGGGAACAAATGGGTGGTCTTTGTTGTAAATTGTGACATCATATGTGATGTCAGGGTGCCATCATGAGCCGAAAGCGTTTGATTGACGCATGGCGCAGCGGGCACCGCAAGGGCTACAGGTTGAGCGAGGTGAGGGCTGAACTTGAAGCGCACGGATTCACGGTGGTGCAGACGACGAAGCACTGGAAGGCGACCCACCCAGATCTGGCCGAGTGCCCCGACTTTCCGGGCGGAAGGGTCAACTTCAGCGCTCACGCCTTCGGGAAGCAGGGCGAGATTGATCCGGCTGCGATCAAGGACTTCACCCGCGCGATCGACTGGATTAAAAAGCAAAAGCAATGAACACTCTCAAGGACATTCTCGAAGGCTACAAGCTGGTGATCACTCCATTGGGCGAAGACGGCCCCGGCTTCGTTGCGCGCTACGAAGAGCTTGCCCACACGGTGCGCGGAGTCGGATTGACCCAAGCCGAAGCGCTGGCCGACCTCGAAGACCTTGCGCTCGACGGACTGGCCGATATGTCGCTCGACGAGTTCCCGAAGCCGCTGGGCGAAATGCCGTGGGCCGATTGCAGCGGTCGCCTCACGCTGAGGCTGCCCAAGATGCTGCATGGCAAGGTCGCTCGGCAGGCCGAGCAGCAGGGCGTGAGCATCAACCAATGGGTCTGCCACATCCTGGAAAGCGCTTCGGCCGCAGTTGCGGCGGGTTGCGAGTTCGGGCCGGTGGGCAAGGTGCGCGAACCAGAAGCGACGGCCCCGGAACCGGTTCTTGCGTAGGTCGGTCGGGACTGCGACGTTGGGCCTTATGCCACCATTCCGCTTATGCTCCGCAAGAGTCTTCTCGCCCTTGTCTTGGTCGCCCAGTGCGTCACCGCCCAAGTCTGGCCGGACCATCTCGTGTGGTCCGAGCGGCTGGTGGACGACGTGCGCGCCAACGGCCTGCGGGGCAACTGGACCAACGCCGACTCCGGCGTCGAACTCAACCGCTATGGCGGATCGTTCGGGGAGACCTACGTTCGCGTTCGCGGCTGGGGAGGCGAGACGGTGAGCGAGAACTACTCGCGGTGCGCGAGCTACCTCACGCTGCTCTTCAACAAGGTCTATGGGTGGTCGTCAACGCCTTCAACCGGCTCGGCGAGCCCCTACGCCTACCAATACAACCACCTGATCAAGAACGCCGTCGGCGCCCAGGGCGAGCCGTTCGCCAAGATCGTGGACTTCCGCACCGTTCTTCCTGGCGACGTCCTGGCCGTGGACTACGTGGTGCCCCCGGTTTCCGGCGAGGCGACGGGCCACATCTTCCAGGTGCGCCTCGTGGATTGGGACAACGCCACGTTCGATGCGGACACCCAGCAGACCACCTACCCGGTCCAAGTGCTCGATTGCAGTTCGTCGCGGCACGATAACGACACGCGGGTGTTCCCCGGCGTGACGACCCAAGGCGTCGGACGCGGATGGATCGCCATCACGACCGATAGCGACGGCAACGTCGTGAGCCACCGCTGGCGGATCTCGTCGAACGACACCTACACGCAAGCCGAACGGCACGTCGCCATCGGTCGCTTTGCGGGGCAGACGTTCTCGTTCCTGCCGCTGGCGGGAACGGTGGGCTTCGACGCCAACGTGGGCGCGGGTGAGACCGAGGTGACCGTTCGCGTGACCCAGGGCGGTTCGACGTGGACGTTGCCGGGCTTTACCGATGCCGAGGGCAACCTGCGCGTGTGGGGGCCCATCGCCCCGGGCCTTTACGATGTGGCCGCGAAAGGGCCGAACAGCCTGCGGCATTCGGTGCCGAACGTGCTGGTCGGAGCGGAAGGCGCGACCGGGCTCGCGTTCGCGTTGGTTTTGGGCGACGTGAACGGGGACAACTCCGTCAACATCGCCGACTTCCTGCGGCTGCGCGCGGCGTTCGGGTCGAGTGCGGGTCAGTTGGCGTACGACTTCGAAGCCGACCTGAACCGCGATGGCTCGGTGGGCATCCCGGACTTTCTGATCCTCCGCTCGAACTTCGGGCGGACGGGCGACTGAACCGCCAGCGCCCTGCAAGCCTTGGATCCGTCCATCAAATCTGAAAAAGACGAGCCGGGGGCTTGACGCGTTGGATTGGGGGGGTATGGTTCGGGTGTATCGGGAAGTGAAACGTGATGTCAAAGAGAAGCCTTTGGAGGAGAAGCCTTTGGAGATGCTATGGCCTGCTCGTGATGCTGCGTTCGCAAGCGGCAGTTGCGCAGGTTGAAGAACCTTCGGCCACGGTGTCGTTCGGAGCGTTGCCCAACTTCTTCACGGGGACCATGAACACGCTGGATCTGCAGATCTCCGTTGAACCAGGGTGCTCGATCGTGAGCTATGTCGTCTCCGTTGGCGGTCATCAGGCGCATCAGAAGACGTTCAACTCTCCGGAGCCAAGTCACCACACGTTGCATCTGGTCTGGGATTCCACTTCGGAGATTGCTGAAGACGTGTTTCGGTTCCCGCATGGCATGTCGGTCGGCTACGCAGTCAGTGGCGTCCTGCGGCTGCCCAATGGAGACACGCAGTCAATCAACGCCGAG
>JACFNW010000033.1 GCA_019454665.1 Fimbriimonadaceae bacterium
CGGCCACGAGATTTACAGCGGCGTCGGCGGGCAGGTGGATTTCGTGCGCGGAGCGGCCCGAAGCGTAGGCGGCAAGGCCATTATCGCGTTGCCCTCGACGGCCAAGAGCGGCACGATCAGCCGGATCGTTGCGACGTTGCGGCCCGGCGCGGGCGTCGTCACATCGCGGGCCGATGTGCACTATGTCGCTACCGAATATGGCGTGGCCTATCTGCACGGCAAAACGTTGCGGGATCGGGCGCTGTCACTGATCCGCATCGCGCATCCCGACTTTCGGGATCGCCTGCTCGAAGAGGCCAAGGAACTGGGTCTGGTTGCACAGGACCAGCCCTCGGTGGATTACCCGTACCCGGCCCACTTATCGAAAACCATTACGGCGAAGAACGGTGCGTCGCTGCTCATGCGCGCGATTTTGCCGACCGACGAGCAGATGCTCAAGGGCCACTTCTACGCGCTCAGCGGTTCGAGCAAACGGCACCGGTTCAGCCGTGCGGTCGAGACGATGCCCGCTTCGGCGTTTCGCGATTGGGTGAACGTGGACTACCGCAGCCACATGGCGCTTGTGGCCGTGCAAACGGATGCCGACGAGGGCGAACGGATCATCGGGGTGGCGCGCTACTTTGCGAACCAAACGACCGGCCTTGCCGAATTCGCGATGGCGGTGCGCGACGATTGGCAGGGGCAGGGGGTGGGCCGGTGCCTGCTGGATGGATTGGTGGCGGCGGCTCGGGAAGCCAAGTTGGTGGGCTTGGTGGGTTACGTGGATGCCGACAACGCCCCGATGCTGCGGCTGCTGCAGTCGCTGGGCCTGCCGCATCGGTCGTCGGTTTCCGATGGGCAGGTGGTGTACCGCGTGGACCTGGGCACCGTGCGCGCCGATGGCGCGTCAGCGTAGCCTGGCCCTGTCGGCGAGAAGCAGGGTCGCGACGGGTCTACGAGACCGTTTCCGCATTCGTCGCCAAACCGGCGCGGGCGGTCTGGTAACGTCCGAACCATGAAACACCATCTTTCTGCCGACCAGATCGAGTCCTACCGGCGCGACGGGTTTTTGCTCGTCGAAGGGTTTCTGGATCCCGCCGAACTCGAGGTGTGGCGGCGGTGCACCGACGAGGCCGTGGCCGAGCGGATCGGTGCGCCCGTGGCGTTGGACAACGGCGTGTGGCTGAGCAACCACGGCGATCCGGACAGCTACTACTCGCAGGTGTTCACGCAGTGCCTGAAGCTCGCCGAGACGCACGCGGGGATGCGGGAGCTGATGTTCGACCCTCGGCTGGGCGAGATGGCGGGGCGGTTGGCCGGGGTGGACGGCATCCGCATCTGGCACGACCAAGCCTTGATCAAGCCGCCGTTCGGCAACCCCACGGGCTGGCACATGGACAACCCGTTCTGGTCGTTCACGTCGCGCGACGCCATCTCGATCTGGGTGGCGCTGGACGACGCCACGCTGGGCAACGGCTGTCTGTGGTACTTGCCGGGGACGCATCTCGACGGCAAGACGGGCGCGGTGTCGCTTGGGCCGAACCAGGCCGACCTGTTCAAGATCTACCCCGAGTGGCGCGAGGTCGAGCCGGTGGCGTGCCCTTGCCCTGCGGGATCCGCGCTTTTTCACAGCGGAATCGTGGCCCACGGGGCGGGCGCGAACATGACGAACCGGCAGCGGCGAGCCATGACGTGCGCGTATATGCCCGACGGCAGCACGTTCAACGGAGTCCGGAACATCTTGCCCAGCGAATACTTCGAGTCGCTGAAGGTGGGGGACGTGCTCGACGACGACGCGGTCAACCCCCTGATTTGGCGGGCCTGAACCCACGGTAAGCCGTTTTTCATGAGTGCGGGAACCTGTGCAAGGTATTCTGTCGCCTAAGATTCCGCGAGAAAACCCGGACGAATCGGTCCGGCCCCCGCAAGGAAGCGTCGGTCTTCTCCCGGATTCGGCACGGACTGCGTACGCCTATGGCACTGGCTAAAGCTTTCATCGAAAAACTCAACGACCGCTCGCTCAAGGTCGGCGTCATCGGACTCGGCTATGTCGGGCTTCCCTTCGCCGTCGAGAAAGCCAAAATGGGGTACGAGGTCGTTGGGATCGACTACAACCAGCAGCGGGTAGATCAAGTCAACCGAGGCGAGAACTACATCGGCGACGTGGACGACGACGAACTGCGGGCACTGGTCGCCAAAGGCACGTTGCGCGCCACCACGGATTACGACATCGTCCCGGAGTTGGATGCGATCGTGATCGCCGTGCCCACGCCGCTCGACAAGAACCTCGCGCCCGACCTGCGGTTCATCGTGGCCGTGACCAAGAGCCTTGCGCCGCGCATCCGGCCCGGCCAGCTCATCAGCCTGGAATCCACCACGTTCCCCGGCACGACCGAGGAGGTCATGCTGCCGATCCTCGCCGAATCCGGCTTGAAGGTCGAAGACGACTTTTTCCTCGCGCACTCGCCCGAGCGGGTGGACCCCGGCAACCGCCGCTATCACACCAAGAACACGAACAAGGTGGTCGGCGGAGTCGGTCCGAAGTCGCTGGAGATCGCCACGCTGTTCTATCGCGCGACGATTGACAACGTGGTGCAGGTCTCGAACGCCAAGGCGGCCGAGATGGTCAAGGTGTTCGAGAACACGTTCCGCGCGGTCAACATCGCGCTGGTGAACGAGTTGCTCAAGCTGTGCGACCGCATGGACCTGAGCGTGTGGGAGGTGCTCGAAGCGGCGAACACCAAGCCGTTCGGCATCATGCGGTTCATGCCCGGCCCCGGCGTCGGCGGCCACTGCATCCCGCTCGACCCCCACTACCTGGAGTGGAAGGCGCGCGAGTACAACTTCACGACCCGGTTCATCGCTCTGGCGGGCGAGATCAACCGCTCGATGCCCGAGTTCACCCGCGCCAAGGCCGTGCGCGTCCTGAACCGCTACAAGAAGGCCATTTCGGGTGCAAAGCTGCTTGTGCTCGGCGTGGCTTACAAGCGGGACATTGACGACCCGCGCGAGTCGCCCAGCATCGACTTGATCCGGCTGTTGCAGGAATCGGGCGCATGCGTTTCGTACCACGACCCGCACATCCCGCAGTTCAACGAGCACGGGGTCGCGTTGACGAGCGTGGACCTGACGCCGGAGATGTTGGCCGCCCAGGACTTGGTCATCATCGCCACCGACCACACGACCGTGGACTACGAGTTCGTGGCCGAGCACGCCAAGGCCGTGTTCGACACGCGGAACGCGGCGAGCAAGGTCGAACGCAACCGCGACAAGATCGTGCTGCTGTAGCCTCGCTGCGAGGGTTGGTCAGACCGCCGCGGCGACCGGGCAAGTTCGCGACTCTCCCGGCGGCGCACCAAGCCGAGGGCTGCGACCGCGATGCCGGGCCCGCGAGCGGCCGAGGCAGGAACCCGCGCCCCGTGGAGCCAAGTATGAGGGGCATGAAGATACGCGTCGCGCTCGGTCTTGCGGCATTGACCATCTTCGCCGCCGCCCAAGGGCAACCCACGCTCACCGAACTCAACCAGCGCCTCGTGGACCACCTCAAGGCCTTTCAAGCCGAGGCTGGATTCCCCGGTGCGACGTTCGCCTACGTCCTGCCCGACGGACGGCAGGGGGCCGTGTCGGTCGGGTTCGCCGACAAGGAGCGGAACAAGACCATGCAACCCGACGCGCGCATGCCGGCTGGAAGCACGGGCAAGACCTTCTTCGCCGCCTGGATCCTACAGGAGATCGAAGGCGGCCGACTCGGGCTGGACGACCCGCTCGCCAAACACCTCGGAGGCGAGGCGTGGTTCAAGCGGCTGGCCAATGGCGAGGGCGTGACGCTGCGCCAGTTGTTCCTGCACCAGAGCGGGATCCCCGAGCACGTCTACGGCGAGGCCGTGCACCAGGCGATCCGCGGGCGAGGCGACAAGCCCTGGACGCCTGCCGACATCGTGCCGTTCGCCCTGGATTCCAAGCCCCTGTTCGAGCCCGGCAAGGGGTGGGCGTACGCGGACACCAACTACATCCTTCTCGCCTTGGCGGCCGAAGCCGCCACCAAGCAGAACGGCTACGCCGAGATCGAGCGCCGGTTCCTTCGCCCGTTCGGGCTGAAGGGCACGCAGCCTGCCACAAGGCGCGATATGGAGGGGCTGACCATGGGCTACACCACGCTCGGGCGCGAGTTCGTGGGTCAGGAAACCACGCTCGACGACAAGGGCGCGTTCCGCGTCAATCCGGGGTTCGAGTGGGCGGGAGGCGGGTTTGTGTCCACGTCGCAAGACTTGGCTCGCTGGGCGCTCAGCTTGTTTGGGGGCAAGGTGCTCAAGCCGGAGACGCTTACCTTGGCCAAGCAAGGCGTCGCTGCAAGGACCGGCCCCGGCGACCAGTACGGCCTCGGGGTTCAAATCCGCGACGGCGAGTGGGGCAAGGGCTACGGCCACGGAGGCTTCTATCCCGGCTACCTGACCGAGATGGAGTACGTCTTCGACCGGTTCGGCGTGGCGATCCAGTTCAACACGGATTCGGGACAGGCGCTGCTGCGCGGGCGCCGGCGCGTGATGCTGGAGATGGCCAAGATGGTGCACGAGGCGACCCGCTGAGCGTGGCTAGGCCTCCCCTGACGCTGGTGACCGGTCGGCCGGGCTCGGGCAAAACCACGCTCGCCCGACTCATCGCCGAACTCGTCGGTGGGCCGGTCGTATCGCGCGATGCGATCATGGAGGGCCATCGCTGGGCAGCCGAACACGGCTCGATCTTGGCCGATCCTCCCGCCTTGCACGTGAACGACGTGTTCTTCGCGACGGTGGAAGCGCTCTTGGCCCTGCGGGTGGCCGTGATCGCCGAAGCAGCCTTTCAGGACAAGGTGTGGGCGCCGAGGCTGGCCCGATTGGTCGAGGTCGCGGACGTGCGCGTGGTGCTGTGCCAGTGCGACCCCGAGACGGCCCGACTCCGGTGCGTCGCGCGGTTCGAGAGCCATCCCGACGTGCGCCGCTACCACGAGGCCGACGCCTCCGTGTTTGGGACGGGGCCTTTCGAGCCGATCGCGCGCGACTTGCCGACGTTGGTGGTGGACACCTCGGAAGGCTACGCGCCCGGCTTGCCCGAGATCGCGGCATTCGTCAGAGGCGCGCGGGCTTGACGGGCTGACCGGAGCGAGCGCTTTCCAGGGCGGCCACGCCGAGCGCGACGGCTTTTGCGCCTTCTAGCCCCGAGATGGGTGGGGGCGTTCCCGCCGCGACGGCATCGAGGAAGGCCCGAAGCTCCAGATAGTAAGGGTCGTCGGTCGCGGCCAGGGGGCTCTCGGCCACCGATCCGCCCGCCGAGTGGGTGCGGAGCGAGGGCGTGGTTCGGCTGTCGTATTCAATCATGCCTTCGCTTCCGCACACTTCGAACGTGGTCCGGAATCCGCTGGGGTCCATCCACGTGCTTTCGCAGTGGGCGACCAGACCGTTGTCGAACGTGAGCGTGGTGAGGGCGTAGTCGGGGCCTTCGCCAGCCTCCGCTCGGACGGATCGCGAATAGAGTTGGGCGACCTCTCCGAACGTCCAGCGGAGCCAGTCGAAGTCGTGGATGGCCAGGTCCACCAGCACCCCGCCCGAGCGTCGGTGGTCCATGAACCAGTTGTCCGCTCCCGTCAACGGGGCTTTGCCCCCTCGGCGGGTTCGGGCGGCGGCGGGCCGCCCCAGCGCCCCGCTCTGCACCAACCGGTGCGCGGCGGCGTATTCGGGGAAGCATCGGACGACCATCGCGCAGCCCAAGGGCACCCCGGCCCGGTCGGCGGCTTCGACGATTCTCACGCTGTCCGCCACATCGAGGGCGAGGGGCTTTTCGACGATGACGGGCTTGCCGGCGGCGATGGCCCGAATGGCGTAGTCGGCGTGCCGATCGGTGGGGTAGCAGATGTCCACGACGTCGGCGGTGGCGAGCAGGGCTTCGCAATCGCTCGCGGGGGTCGCGTTCCACTCGGTGCAAAACGCAGCGACGCGTTCGGGCCGACGGTCGAACACGTGGAGTTCGACATCGGGCATCTTGGCGTATTGGCGGGCATGCACCGTTCCCATCCATCCGGTGCCGAGCAATCCGACGCGCATCACGTGGTTCCCTTTCGCTGCCCGGTCGGGGCTTCCTGCCGATTGGGGTACGTTCGGCCCGTGCGCATCCTCGGCATTGACCCCGGCCTGGAGCGGATCGGCTACGGCGCGGTCCGCCGCGAGGGGTCGCGCTTGACCGCCGAGGAGTACGGCCTGATCCAGACGCCGCGCATCGAGCTGCCGGAGCGGTTGGCGCTGGTGCGGCGCGAGGTCACCCAACTCTTGGAACGCGTGCGTCCGGATGCCGTGGCCACCGAGCAGTTGCTGTTCTCGGTGAACCGGAAGACGGCGATGGACGTGGCGAAGTCGCTGGGCGTGATCCTGTGTGCCGTGGCCGAGCACGGGGCGCCTTGGACCGAGTTCGCTCCGGGCGCGGTCAAGCTCTCGGTGGTGGGCAACGGGGGTGCGGAGAAGAAGCAGGTCCAGTTCATGGTGACTCGGTTGCTGGGGCTCGCCGAGACGCCCAAGCCCGACGACGTGGCGGATGCGTTGGCTCTGGCCGTGTGTCTGGCGTTGCGTTCCCGGCCCGGCGCTTAGGGCGCGCGGTGGGAGCGCATCCATTGGACCTGCGGCAGTTCCAGGCCGAGCCGTTGGTTGAGGCGCCCGAAGGTCTGCGCGAAGCGTCCCGTTCGCAAGATCAAGCCCACTTCGGCGGCCGCCACCGAGGCGCGGAGCGCATCGAGCGAGTAGAGTCGGGCCACGGTTTGCATAGCGGCGCGGTCGCCCACCGCAGCGCTTTCCCGCGCGAGGAACATGGCTTGGCTGGCGACTTCGCGGCGGTAGTCGCGGACGCGCCCGTCGCGTACCAGCACGTCTTGAGCGTAGGCGTAGACGGCTTCCATGTCGCGCAGCCGTTGCCGCTTGCGTTCGGGCGATTCGCCGCGCGAGACGCTTGGCCCGGCCAGCCGGACGTGGACCAACACCTCGTCCAGGAGGCAGACGTTTGCGCCCGCAAGCAGTCCGCGCAGGTTCTGGTCGAAGTCTTGGTTCGAGGTGAGCGCCTCGCGCCAAGGTCCGACCTTGTCGAGGAACGAACGTCGCCAGACCGCGCCTTGGCATGGCCAAACCACGTCCCGCCTGAGGAAGCGGCGCAGGTGGTCGCCGGGCTCGAACGAGTTCCACAGGAATCCAAGGTCGCCCGGCGTCGCTTCGAAGACGGCGCTCTGCCCGACCACCATGTCCGCCTCGGGGTGGGCGGCGAACGCGGCGAGCGAGGCTTCCAGCTTGCGCGGCGCGAACAGGTCGTCGGAATCTTGGAACACCAAGAACTCGGCTGCGGTGGCTTGCCAGCCCGCGTTGCGCGCGCGTTGCGCCCCGCCGCGTTCAAGACGAAGGTGGCGGAAGCGGGGATCGCGCGCGGCGAACGACTGGGCGACTTCGGGCACGTCGTCCTCGCTGGCGTCGTCGGCGACGATGCACTCGAACCGCTCGTAGGTCTGCGCCTGAATGCTCTCCAAGCATTCGCGAAGGAGGTCGCCCCGGTTTTGCGCCGGGACGACCACGCCTACGAGCGGTCCATCGCTCATGTCAGAGGGCGATGGCGGTCGAGACCGAGTTGGCGGCGACCTCTTCGGGGGTGACTTCGCGGCCCAGCCGCTCCGAGAGGTAGATGCCTTCGCTGATGAGCATCGTCTTCAGGGCGAGTTCTGCAGTGGGGATCATCTCGATCTCGCCCAGCAGTCCGCCGATCCAGTGGTGTTGCGGCGAATCGAACCACTGTTGCTTGGGGTCGAGCACGTGCTTGCGCCAGTCCGCGCCCTCGACCTCGAACGTGGCGTTCATCGGCACGTCCTCCAGGTTGGTGAAGTAGCTGAGGGGGTCGAGCTTGAGGCCGCCCTTCGAGCCATAGACGCTCGGGGCTTCGAAGGCCGATTGGTGGACCGCCCAGGCTTCGACGATGTCGAGGGTCAGCCCGCCGCCCAGCCGAACGAAGCCGAGCCCGAGTTCTTCGACATCGTACTTGCCCAGTTCGCGGCGGACGGGGTCCATGTCGGTCTCTTGGTACGTCTTGCCCGTGATGCGCTCGACGCTGGGGTTGCCCAGCAGGTGCAGCATCATGGCGATGTGGTAGACGCCCATGTCGTAGAGTGCGCCGCCCGAGGCAGTGGCCTTGCGCACGAACGACGACGTGCCGTAGCCGTCCACGTACGGGCGTCCTCGGCGACGGTGGCCCGTGCTGCGTGCGTGGTAGACCCTGCCCAGATGACCCGCTTCGATGAGCCGCTTGGCCAGCTTGGTGTGGGGCGAAAAAAGGGTGGAGAGCTGGATGCTGAGCCTCTTGCCCGTTCGCTCGGCGGTCTGGGCCATGGCGACGGCGTCCACGTACGCGCCCGCCATGGGCTTTTCGCAGTAGACGTGCTTCCCGGCTTCGAGCGCGGCGATGGTGACCGGCGCGTGGAGATTGTTGTGGAGGCAGACGTCCACGGCGTCGATGTCGTCGCGGGCGATGAGCTCGCGGAAGTCGCCCGTGGTGAAGGGGATGTTGTATTCGGAGGCGGATTTGGCGAGCGCGGCGGCGTCGGTATCGCAGGCGGCGACGACCTGGACTCCTGGCACGTCGCGGTAGGTTCGGAGGTGGTGTTGGGCGATCTGCCCGACGCCGACAAAGCCAACGCGAACGGTGTTCACGGCCCGATTTTGGCTGATTCGCGGAGGGGACCCACCCGGGCCGTGGGTCCGTCCCGCGAGTTCTCCCTCGGGACCTTTGTTCGATATTTCGATATTTCTCGATATGTTGTGTATAATGATCGCTGTGGACCACGATGAGACTGCGGTCATGTTCAAAGCGCTCGGCGATCCGACGCGGCTGCGCATCTTCCAGTTCCTCCGCTGTTGCCCGGCACCCGTCGCTCTCGACGAGGAAGGCCAGGCGCGACCGGCCGACGGGCCGACGGTGGGCGAGGTGTGTTGCAGCGTCTTCGGTCTGGACAAAGCCAACTCCACGATCTCCTTCCACCTGAAGGAGTTGCGGAACGCCGGCCTGATCCAGATGGAACGCCGAGGCAAGCACATGGTCCTTTCTGCGCGCCGCGACGCCTTGGCCAGGCTGGCGGCATTCTTCGACCCGGGCGCCTCGTGTTGCTCGGAGGACACCCAATCATGAACACCCCTTCCACCCTCGACGACGTTCGCGACATCGTCCGCCGCAAGTACGGCGAACTGGCGTTGCTCGCGACCCAACAACGGAAGCCCTGCTGCGGCACGGGGAGCGGCGACGACAGGATCACCCGCGACCTGTACGCCCCCGACCAAGCCGAAGACGTGCCCGAATCGGCCCTGCTTGCCTCGCTCGGCTGCGGCAACCCCACGGCGCTTGCCGAACTCAAGCCCGGCGAGACCGTGCTCGACCTGGGCAGCGGCGGCGGCATTGACGTGTTGCTCAGCGCCAAACGCGTCGGACCCACGGGCTTCGCCTACGGCCTCGACATGACCGACGAGATGCTGGCCCTGGCCGAATCCAACCGCCAGAAAGCGGGCGCGGAAAACGTGAAGTTCCTACGGGGCCACATCGAAGACATCCCCCTTCCCGACGCCTCGGTGGACGTGATCATCAGCAACTGCGTGATCAACCTTTCGGGCGACAAGGACCGCGTGTTCCGGGAGGCGTTCCGCGTGCTCAAGCCCGGCGGCCGCTTCGCTGTGTCGGACGTGGTGACCGAGGGCGACCTGCCCGAAGCCGTTCGCAGGGACATGGAGTCCTACGTCGGCTGTGTGGCGGGGGCGTTGGACAAGGAGGACTATCTGGCCCGCTTGGCTGCCGCCGGATTCGTGGACGCCTCGATCGAGGCGACGCGCCGGTACACGTTCTCCGACCTCGGGGAATCGTGCTGCTCGAGCCAGGCGGTTGACGCCCTCTCGCCCGAAGAGCGCGAGCGCTTGGACGGCCGCGTGCAGAGCGGGTTCATCCGGGCGACGAAACCCGCCTGACGCCCCTCTGCGGCAACTCGGGGGACCCGCTTCGTCGGGTCCCCGCGAGGTTTCGTGGGTCTGGTGGAGTTGGGGCTGGATGCCCTCACGCAACCTCCCGCGACAGAACTCGACCACGCGGCCGAACTGGGCCGCGCTCGGCGCTAGGCCTTTTTGCCGACGGTGAATCTTCCATCTCAAATCTGCGGGTCGGTGTGGAAGAAGACACACGGTGAACTGGAAAAGCCAATAGAGGTGGTTGAACGATGGTCAATGGATCTGACGTACCGAAGCGCGCAGTGCGGCTCACACGCCGAGAAATCGAAGTGCTGAGCTTGATCGCTGAGGGCTACAGCAGCCAGGAGGCCGCCGACAAACTCTTCGTCTCGAAGAGAACGGTGGACTTCCATCTGGCGAACATTTACGCCAAGCTGCAAGTGAGCAACCGCGTCCAGGCCTTCCAGGCTGCAACGCGCATGGGTCTGCCCAAGTCGCCCTTCAGCGACCAGCGAGCCGCGTAAGGGACGTCCCTGACGCAAAGAGGTAGGGTCGGACTCGGAAACGGGTTCGGCCCGTTCCTTTTTGGGCCTCTCGCCCCAGAGCGAGGGCCGCGCTAGCGTAAGGTTGCAGGCTATGCGTCACACTATTCTGGTCGCGGTTGCGGCCCTCGGAGCGACGGCCATGGCGGACCACTCGCGCCGGTTGCCCTCCCACCGCATCGCGCAGCCGCCGAAGATCGACGCGGCCATCGGGGCCGAGGAGTGGCCCGAGCAGACGAGGACCACCGGGTTCTCAAATCCAGGCGACGATTCCAAAGATCCGTTCGGCACCGAGGTCTGGATCGCCTACGACCGAGAAGCCATTTACTGCGCCATCCGCTGCACCGACCCTCAGCCTAGCCTCATCCGGGCCATCGAGTATCGGCGCGATTCCAGCGTGGACGGAGACGACCACGTGCTGGTGGGCATCAACCCGTTCCGCACGTTTCAGGAGAACGATTTCACGGTGTTTGCCGTCGGCGCGGGCGGCGGAGCAAACGTCGAGTTTGCCGGTGGGCGTGCCGCCAAACGCGAATGGCAAGGCGAATGGGAGGCCAAGAGTCGGGTGACCGACACGGGCTGGGAGATGGAGATCCGCATTCCGTGGCGCGTGTTGCACCTGCCTGGGCCCGGCATGAGGGATGTC
>JACFNW010000034.1 GCA_019454665.1 Fimbriimonadaceae bacterium
GAACCCCAGCCAGCCGAGGTAGCGGGGCAGGTACAGGGGCAGCTTCGACCAGACGTAGCCCATCCCATGCCCCCCGCCGAGAAGGTCCACCACCTGGCTCCGGTCCTTGACGATCAGCCAGTCGGGCAGGTAAGCGATGAAGTAGTCGCGGATCGTCGCGTTGTTGTCGCTGTAGAGCGCGTACGAGTGGATGACCGCCCACGAGATCTTCAACCACTCCGCGGCGACCGCGCTCCCGGTGGAGACCAAGCCGAAGATCACGACCATGTCGGTCTGGTTCAGCGCCGCCTTGGGCAAGAACCTCCTGAGCGGCCAGTTGGCCAGAACCAGCAGGATTTGGACTGCGACCGCGCTGGCCAGAAGCGAGAACATGGCCGAAACGGGCTGGTTCGCGCAGAAGTAGGCGGCGGGGAAGATGAGCAGCGTGCCCAAAACGAGGGCGCGGGCCCGCACCGGGCGAAACCGCTCCTGCTCATGAGGTTCGGTTGCCGGCGTCGCCTGCATGGGTCAACGGTTCGGCAACGGGCCTGGCTTCTCCTGCTCCGTTCAATAAGGCGAGCTGAAGCCGGGGACTTTGAGGCGCTTGTCCGCCCGACGGAATTGGGCTTGCATCGCCTTGAGCCCCGGCCCGCCATACGAATTCCGGGCGAGTGCGCTGCGCTCGGGTTTCAGGGCGGCCAGAGATTCCGGCGGGGCTTCGGGGGCGAGTTTCGCAAGGTCCTCGGCGGTCAGGTCTTCCAGGCCGATGCCGCGTTCGCGGCAGGCGCGGGTCACCTTGCCGACGACTTCGTGCGCCTTGCGGAAGGGCATTCCGCGGGAAGCGAGCAGGTCGGCCAGGTCGGTGGCCGTGCTGAAGTCGCGCTTCATCGCTTGGCGCATGCGGTCGGCGTGCCAGGTTGCGCCTTTCAGCATCAGCCCGGTGAGCCGCAGAGCGTCCTCGGTGAGGTCGAGCGATTCGAACAACGGGGGTTTGTCGTCTTGGGTGTCGCGGTTGTAGCCCAAGGGCAACGCCTTCAGGGTCGTGGCGAGGGCGACCCAGTTGGCGATCGCCCGCCCCGTGCGGCCCCGGATCAGTTCGGCCATATCGGGGTTTCGCTTCTGGGGCATGATGCTCGACCCGGTCGTCATGCTGTCCGAGAGCGTCACAAACCCGAACTCGACCCCGGACCAAAGCACGAGTTCTTGGCTGATCCGGCTGAGGTCAATCATCAGGGCCGCAAGCGCGTGAAGGGCGTCGAGCACGAACGAACGATCGGAAGTGGCGTCGAGCGCGTTGGGGATGGGCTCCACAAACCCGAGTTCTTGGGCGGTGGCGAAGCGATCAATGGGGAAGCCCGTACCAGCGAGTGCCGCCGACCCGAGCGGGGAGAAGGCTGTGACCGCATCCACGTTCGCGAGTCGCCAACCGTGCCGCTGCAACGCCCAGAAGTGGGCCATCAGATGGAATCCCAGGGTGTACGGCTGGGCACGCTGCTGGTGGGTGTAGCCCGGCATGACCGTGCGCCGCTGATCGCGGGAGGTGGCCAGAAGGACACGTTGGAGCTCCTTGATGAACGACTGGAGTTCAGGCAACCGAGACCGCAGATAGAGCCTGGTGTCCGTGGCCACCTGATCGTTGCGGGAGCGTGCCGTATGCAACTTGCCCGCCACATCGCCAACGAGCTCGGCAAGCCTCAACTCGACGGCGGTGTGGATGTCCTCCACGTCGCGCGGCAACGAGGACGACCCTTCGGCGAGGATCTCCTCCAGACCCGCGACCAAGCGGTCGCTCTCCTCCCGGGTCAGCATGCCCTCGGCACCGAGCATCCGCGCGTGGGCGATCGAGCCCAAGACGTCTTGCTTCCAGAACCTCAGGTCCGAATCGAGGCTTTGGCCGAACCGTTCGACCAAGGCGTCGCCATCCGCACCGAACGCACCGCCCCAGAGTTTCCTCACGGGTTACGAACCGGCCTTGAGCGCCTTCAGGTACGTGTCCAGTTCCCCGGCCGAGGCGGGCACGACAATCTCGCCGGCGACGATCTTGGCCTTCACTTCTTCCAGCTTGGCCAGCTTCTCGGCCCCGATCTTGTCCTTGGTGAACCGGAGCTCGCTGGTGCCGACCCCGTTGTCCTTGAGGGAGTACAGGATGGCTCCAGCTTCGAACTTGCCGTCCTTGACCTGCTGGATCGTCTTGAAAACGGCCTCGTCCACACGCTTCACCATGCTGGTGAGCACGGTGCCCGGCTCGATGTCGTCTTGGTCGCTGTCCACGCCGATGGCGAAGTTGCCGGAGTCCTTGGCGGCTCGAATGACGCCGAGGCCCGTGCGGCCCGCCGCGTGGTAGACGATGTCCGCACCCTCGGCGAACAGCACCGAGGCGTTGGCCTTGCCCTTGTCCACGTCGTCCCACGAGCCGACGTACTTCACGGGGAGCATCGCGGCGTTGGGGTTTGCCGTGGCGACGCCCGCATGGTAACCGGCCTCGAACTTCTTGATCAGCGGGATTTCCATGCCGCCGACGAAGCCCACCTTGCCCGATTTGGTCATCAGGCCCGCGAGATATCCGACCAAGAACGACCCTTCTTCCTCCTTGAACTTGAGGTTGAGCACGTTGTCT
This sequence comes from Fimbriimonadaceae bacterium, assembly GCA_019454665.1. Classification (GTDB taxonomy): domain Bacteria; phylum Armatimonadota; class Fimbriimonadia; order Fimbriimonadales; family Fimbriimonadaceae; genus UBA2387. The sequence goes on from JACFNW010000034.1 coordinate 2,597, forward strand.
CCCTTGGCGTCCCCGTCCACGATGGCGAACTTGGTGTCGGGGAAGTCGGGTGCGACGGCGGAGACCGCTTGATCCATGCCCAAGCCGACGGCGATCACGAGCTGAGAGCCCTCTTCGGCCATGGTGCGGACGTTGCTCTCGTAGTCGGAGTCGGACTTCGATTCGACCTTGAGGAGCTCGATGCCCAGTTCCTTCTGGGCCCGCTCGACGCCGCGCCACGCGCTGTCGTTGAAGGATTTGTCGCCGAGCCCGCCCTTGTCGAAGACGATCCCGACCTTCAGCTTGGTCTCCGAGTCCTTGCCGCCGTCGCCGGACACGGGTTTCGAGCTTTCGGTTCCCACGCAACCGGAGACGACGAGGGCGCCCAGCAAGCTGAGGCCGAGGGAGAGCGAACGAAACTGGACCATCGGGATGCACCGCAGTCAAGGTAGACTGTGCGTTCATTATGCCCGATGGGTCCTCCCCTGGGCACTGGAGATTCTCACAACCGTTGATCACGATTCACCTCACCAAACTGGAGACCGCGCTCGAGCAGGTCAAGAAGGCGCACCCGAAGCTGAATCCGGCTGACCAGGCGATGCTGACCACCGCGTTGGTTCTGGCGGGCCGCCATGCGGTCGCCGTGCACGAAGACAAGGCCTATTCGTGGCCGGACGATTACAAGGGGTTGACCGTCAAGCTCTCCAAGGAGATCGAGGCGGTGCAGAGTCAACTCGACGAGGGCAAGAAGCCCGTCAAGAAGACGGCCAAGGTCGTCGAGGCCGAAGACGCCATCCCGGTGAACGTTGACCTGAAGCCCAATTACGAAGCGGGCGAGAGCCAGCTCGAGGGTCGTGACGACCTGCAGGCGCTGTTCAGCGACGCGCTGCAAGAAGGTGTCGAATACGTCTATGCCGGCAACGACATCGGCTGGCAGTGGGCGCTGGATCGGGCCAATTGGCCCACGATCAGCGACGACACCATCACCCGCAAGGTCAAGGTCAAGGTCCGGTTCGCCGAGGGTGCCGTAGGCTCCGAACTCGGCGCGGCGACCAAGGCCAAGCGTCGCCGCTGAAAGTCGCGGAACCACCTGGGTCCCGGTTACGTTGCGACAGGCATGCCGCGCCCAAAGGCGCATTGAAACGTCGTCCCCCCTGGGGCGTTTCATGAGATAGAGGACATAGTTCCATGAGTCATTGGCGGACGATCAGTTTCTTCGTGGCCTGCGCGACCCTGTTTGCATCGGTGGCGATCGGGCAAGACATCGGGAAAGGGAACCAGAACCGGACTTCGGGCTCCACAACGGGTTCGACACGGGGTGGTGGTCAAACCACGCCCCCCAAGTCCAGTCCCCCTCCCGTGAATCGCGGCGAGCCGACCCGGAGCACGCCCCCTCAGCGCGTCGAACCGCCGAAATCCCGCGGGGGCCAGTCCGATCCGCCGGTCCGCAACACCGAACCGCCCAAATCGCGTGGCGGCGAAGGTTCGGGCCAGACGCGCGGCAACACGCCGCCCGCGAAGGTCGGTGGCGGCCAAAGCGATCCGCCCTCCCGAACCACGGAACCGCCCAAGTCTCGCGGAGGCGAGGCGACAGGCCAGACGCGCGGCGGTTTCCCGCCCTTGAAGGTGGGCGGCGGCCAAGGCGATCCGACCCGAAACGGGGGCGGCGGCGACCAGAGCAAGGCCCGAGGCGGAGCGGTCGGCGACCCTCGCGGAGGCTTCTCGGGGTACGACGATCCCAGCCGAGTCAAGCCCACGCTCGACATCGGCAAGTCGGGTCCGCGACGCGGCACCGGCTCCAACGCGTACGGCACCAACAGCAACCGGGGCCAGAACCGAACCGAAGGAACGCATACCCGCGTCGGCGGCATTGACATCTACAGCGGGCCGCTCGAGCATCAGGTGCGTCGCGAAGACCGCATCCGCATCATCACGAACGGACGCCGCGGCTACGTTCACTACAACCCCTCGTGGTGCGACGACTGGTTCTACTCGCCGTGGTACGTGTTCGACCCGTTCCGGTCCCACTGCGTGGTGAGCCCGTGGTACTGGTACCCCCACCTTCCCGGCTATCTCAGCCTCACGCGGGTGGTGTACGTGCAGGTGCCCGTCATCGTCCTCGGAGCGAGCTACCAATGGAACTCGCCCAGCAGGGGCTGGAACAGCACCCGGTACAGCGAACTCGACTACACCGTGGACGACTTGGTCCGAGGCTTCGAGCGCGCCGACATGAGGCTCATCGGCCGATTGGCCCCGCGCGAAGGCCGGGTCCACTACTACTTCGACGGTCAGTACGAGTACTCGCTGTACGCAGAGGACTTCTACGACATGATGGCCGACTTGGTGGAAGGCACCCAGACGTTGAACTACCGCATCCTCGACGTTCGACGGAACCGCGGCGACGCCGTGGTCTTCGCCGAGCACGTCTTCTTGGATTCGTGGGGGGCGCGGCGCTCCAACTACCACATGATCCGGCTGGAAGAGCGCGAACGCGGCCGCTACGAAATCGCCGAATTCGGGACGAGCGCCAACCGCTGGAAGCTCTGACGGGCCCTTGAGCCCAACATCGGGTGCGGGCCATCGGTCCGCACCCGATGTGCGTCTGGAACGTAGTATGGTGTTGCGTATGGATCGCGCCGCGCCTTGGACCCTGTACTACGACGGTGGATGCAACCTCTGCCACACCAGCAAGTTGCAGGCCGAAGCATGGGCCGAGCGCTCCGGACGGCCCCTCGAAGTGGACGTGCTCGTGAGCGACGCGGCGCTGGCCAAGGGCTATGGCGGGCAGGAGATGATCCTCGAAGCCGACGGCAAGGTGTTCCGCGCCGCCGAAGCGTGGCTCAAACTCATGGAGATCGCGCCCTGGTACCTGCGGTGGGTGGCGTTTGTGGCGCGGTTGGCGCCGATCGGGTGGCTGGCGAAGAAGGGCTACGAGGTCGTCGCGCGCAACCGGATCAAGTGGTTCGGAAGCCGCGAGTGTCAGATCCCGCGCCGCTGAGGCACCGACGAAAAGTTCAGATCGGTCCCACAAGTCTTGCGCGGCGCGGATCGCGCAAGGCATAATGAAGCTTCGCGCATATTGCCTGAGGAGGCCTCCTGGATGCGAATCGTGCAGCCGTCCTCGAAGCGAATCGACCGATTCCTCGAGGCGCCCAATCTGATCGAACTTCAACTCAACAGCTACAAGTGGTTTCTTGAGGAGGGTCTGCCAGAACTCTTTGAAACCTTTTCCCCCATTTGGGACTTCACGCACACCAACAAGATCGAGCTGGTCAGCTTTACGCTGGGCGAGCCCAAGTACTCCATTCAGGATTGCCGTGACCGCGACCTGACGTTCGAGGCCCCCATCAAGGCCATCGTTCGCTTCGGGGGCGAGGGTCGCGACGAGATCGAAACCGAGGTTTACCTCGGCGATCTCCCCCTGATGACGGACAAGGGAACGTTCATCATCAACGGCCGCGAGCGCGTCATCGTGTCTCAGCTTTCGCGTTCGCCGGGCCTCTACTTCGAAGAGGGTGTGGACTCTTCGATGCAGGTCGTGGTGAGCGGACGCATCATTCCCAACGAGGGCCCCTGGCTCGAGGTCGAATCGGACTCCAACCTGGTCGTCCGAACCCAGATCAGCCAGACCAAGAAACTCCCCCTCACCCAGTTGATCAAGGCGCTCCACGCGTTCAAGGAAGGTCGCGTCCACGTGCACCTGCCGCTGGACCGTGCCATCCACCGCAAGCTGGTCGAGCCCATCAGCGACCCCGAGACGGGCGAAGTGCTCGTCGAGGCCGGAACGGTGCTGACCCAGGCCATCGTGGACTCGCTCCCCGGGTCGGTGGCGGACGTCAAGCCGTTGATGGAAACGCCGCTCTCGACCAACGAAGAAATCATCCTCACGTTCGGCCGCCTCAAGACGCTCGTCGCGATGACCAAGGAAGACGAGCTGCTGTATCAGATTCCCGACAAGGAACTCAAGATCGAACAGCGCCAGCGGCTCGAGATGCTCATGGTCGCGGACAACCTCGTCGGTCGCCGCGTCACCGAGGACCTGCTCGACGCCGAAGGCGCCGTCGTGCTGAAAAAGCACGAGCGGATCGAGTTCGAGACGGCCAAAAAGATCGTGGCGTTGCAGCTGCCCGTGCTCGAAGTGCTCGAAGTGCTGCCCCTCGTGGAAGCCACGCTGGACCAGGACACGACCACGACGTCGCGCGAAGCCATCCTGGACATCTACAAGCGGTTGCGACCGGGCGAAGCGGCCAACGAAGAGGCGGCCAAGCAGCTCATTCTCGGACTGTTCTTCGATGTCAAGCGGTACGACCTCGGTCGCGTCGGACGCCGGTTCCTGAACCAGAAGCTGGGCATTGACGTGCCGCTGACCGTTCGTAATCTGACGTCCGAAGACTTGGCCGACCTGCTGTTCGCCATGATGCCGTACCTGACGCGCGAAGCGGAACGGGACGACATTGACGACCTGAAGAACAAGCGCGTCCGCTCGATCGGCGAACTCTTGCAGAGCCAGCTCCGCATCGGATTCGTCCGCATGGAGAAGGTGGCCCGCGAGCGCATGACCAGCACGGATCAGGAAAACCTGATGCCGGGCATCATCCTCAGCGTCAAGCCGGTCAGCGCCAGCATCAAGTCCTTCTTCAGCTCCAACCAGCTGAGCACGTTCATGGACCAGACCAACCCGCTGAGCGAGTTGACGAACAAGCGTCGTCTCTCCAGCCTCGGACCGGGCGGTCTGCAACGAACCAGCGCCAAGCTGGAAGTCCGCGACGTGCACCGCTCGCACTACGGACGCATCTGCCCGATCGAGACCCCTGAAGGGCCGAACATCGGTCTGATCTCCCAGCTCACCACCCACGCCCGCGTGGACGAGTTCGGCTTCATTTCGACGCCCTACCGCAAGGTGGTGGATGGTCACGTCACCGACGAGATCGTCTACTTTACGGCGCAAGAAGAGAATGCCCTGCTCATCGCCCCCGCAGACGTGCGTGCCGACGCCAACGGACGGATCATTGACGATGTCATCCAAGTCCGGTGCGCGGGAGGCGCGGTCAACGGCGCGAGCTACCCCGAAGTCCCCCGGAACCAAGTCCAGTACATGGACGTGTCGCCGGTGCAGATCATCTCGGTGGCCACGGCGCTCATCCCGTTCCTGGAGAACGACGACGCGAACCGAGCCCTGATGGGCGCGAACATGCAGCGTCAAGCCGTGCCGTTGCTCCGATCCGACCGACCGATCGTCGGCACGGGTTACGAGCGACTCGCCGCCGTTGACTCCGGTTCTGCCGTGGTCGCCCGGCGCGCGGGCAAGGTCGTCTATGTGACGTCGCTTGAGATTCGCGTCGAGACCCCCGAAGGAGAGGTGGACAGCTACCCGCTCCTGCACATGGTGCAGAGCAACAAATCCACGTGTTTCACCCAGCGGCCCGTGGTTGACCTGGGCCAACAGGTGCTCGCCGGCGATCCGCTCGCCGACGGCCCTTGTTGCGACGAGGCCCACCTGGCCTTGGGGCGGAACGTCGTGGTGGCCTTCATGCCGTGGGGGGGCTACAACTACGAGGACGCCATCCTCATCAGCGAGCGCCTGGTGAAGGACGATGTCTACACCTCGATCCACATCGAGCGACACGAGGTCGAAGCGGTCGACACCAAACTGGGTCCCGAAGAGATCACGCGGGACGTTCCCAATGTCGGCGAGGAAGCCCTGAAGGACCTCGACGAGAACGGCATCATCCGCATCGGCGCCGAAGTGCGGCCCGAAGACATTCTGGTCGGCAAGGTCGCCCCGAAGGGTCAGGTCGAAATGACCGCCGAAGAGCGGTTGATCATCGCCATCTTCGGCAAAAAGGCCGAGGAAGTCCGAGACGTCTCGCTCCGATTGCCGCACGGCGAAAAGGGCCACGTCGTGGACGTCAAGGTGTTCAGCCGGTTCAAATACCTGAGCCAGTCCATCAACCACGTCTACAAGGAATCCAAGAAGCGCGACCGCCTGATCTGCGACCGGACCGAAGAGGCCCTCACGCAGATCAACGGCGACGAACTGCCCGCCGGCACCAACATGACGGTGCAGGTCTACATCGCCCAGAAGCGCAAGCTGATGGTGGGCGACAAGATGGCCGGACGGCACGGCAACAAGGGCGTCATCTCCAAGGTGCTCGCCGAAGAAGACATGCCGTTCCTGGCGGACGGGACGCCCGTGGACATCGTGCTCAACCCCTTGGGCGTTCCGAGCCGAATGAACATCGGCCAGATTCTGGAAACGCACCTCGGCTACGTGGGCAAGCACCTCGGCGTGCGCTACGTCTGCCCCGCGTTCGAAGGCGCCACGGAAGACGAGATTCTCGAGGAAGTGGAGCGGCTAGCCGAATCCATGCGCCGCAAGGTGTTGGCCGGCTACTGCAACAGCGAACTCGGTCTCGGCATCTCGGTGGAAGTGGACGACTCGTTGGACATGATCTTCTCCAAGATCGAGGCGCGATTGCGCGAACTCGACGAAGATCACCTCGAAGAAGTGTCGCGCATCGTGGCGGCCGAACCCGTCAAGACCACCTCCGAACTCTTGGACGCCGATGTCTGGTCGCCGCCCACGCTAGGCCCGATGGGCCCCGCGTTCAAAGCGCCCGACAGCGTGTACGCTTCCATCTTGGAGCGAATCCGAGCCAACATGCTCGTTCGCGCCGGCCTGGATCCCCACACGTGCAAGTCGGTCATTCGAGACGGCCTCTCCGGAGACGTCATCCCGAACCCGATCACGGTCGGCGTCATCTACATGCTGAAGCTGGAGCACCTCGCGGACGAGAAGATCCACGCGCGTTCCATCGGCCCATACTCGCTCGTCACCCAGCAACCCCTGGGAGGCAAGGCGCAGTTCGGCGGCCAGCGGTTCGGCGAAATGGAAGTGTGGGCGCTCGAAGCCTATGGCGCGGCCTACACCCTGCAGGAACTGCTGACGATCAAATCGGACGACGTCATGGGCCGCGTCAAAGCCTACGAGTCCATCGTGAAAGGCGAGACGCTTGCCGAACCGGGAATCCCCGAGTCGTTCAAGATCCTGGTCAACGAGTTGCGCTCGCTCGGCCTCAAGGTCAGCGTCGAAGACCCCAAGGGCAAGGAAGTCGCCCTGCGGGAAATCGGCGAATTGACCGGCGGCGACGACATGCGCATCGCTCGTTCGGTCGGCTTCTTCAACTGACGTCCATCCCTCAAAACACCCCGGTCGCTTCGGCTGCCGGGGTGTTTTTGCATAAGTTCATGTCTTCAGACCAGTACGGAAGGTAATCTGCCGAACTTGGACCTGGTTCACCCGGTCCCAGCAAGACTGGCAGGATACTCGTCATGATCGAACGACTCAACTCGAAATCCCAACGAACCGTCAGTCCGCGCCGAGCCGCTACGGCACTCGGCACTTTGCTCGCTCTCGGCTTGGTCGGTGGAGGCTGCGGGGAGAACGGCGGCAAGTTCTACGAGTGGTTTATGGCCGTCTATTCCGTTTCGTGCGGGAACAACGAAGAGGGCCAGGGGGGGATCGCGGAGCAGGACCTGAACACCTTCTTGACACCAAAAAGGCAACAAGCAGAACATTCGGGGTTCTGATGGCGGGGCAGGCCACACCGTGGCGATTTCAAGCGATGGCAAGGTGTTCACCAACGGCGCAAACTCGTTTGGGCAATTGGGCAATGGCACCACGACCCCCCATATCCCGCCCGCCGAAGTGCCCGGCTTGACCGATGTGGTTGATGTGCAGGCCGGCTGGTTCAACACGGTCGCACTATCGGTGCCGCCCCCTGGGTTGCGTGGGCGGCAGTTCGGCTCCGCCGCCAAGGTGTACGCCTGGGGCGATAATTTCTTCGGTCAACTGGGCGATGGCGGAGTGCTGACCCACAGCACGACCCCGGTTCTGGTCCCCATCATCGGTAACGTGAAGGGTATTCACATGGGCCAGTGGGACAGTGTGTTCGCCTTGATGGAGGATGGCACGGTCCAAGGGTGGGGAGTGAACGCGAACGGCGAGCTTGGAGACGGCACGGGGACCAACCTCTTCTCCCCAACGCCGATCCCCGGCCTAACAAACGTGGTGCAGATCGCGGGCGGGGGTCAGCACACGCTCTTTCTGCTGGCCGACGGTACCGTGATGGCGACAGGCGCGGGTTCGCTTGGCCAGACCGGACTCGGACACAACAACAACGTCTACGCTCCCGTCCAGATTCCTGGGCTGACCAATGTGATCCACGTCGCCGCCGGAGCCGAGCACTCGATCGCGGTCAACAAGGAGGGCAAAGTGTTCACGTGGGGCAGGAACTTCGAGGGCCAATTGGGCTCAGGTCCTACCCCCAACACCCGCAATGTCCCCGTTGAAGTCGCCGGCCT
>JACFNW010000035.1:0-2661 GCA_019454665.1 Fimbriimonadaceae bacterium
AGCACGCGACGATTCGACGCGTGGGGGTCGGCGGACATCGCGCCGGACCACCCGACTTGCACCGCGCAGACGACGAGAGCGAGGATCGTGCTCATATTCAGGCCCGTCTTGCAGGCTACCCTATGTGGCCGGTCGTCAATTGGTTGGCAAGTGGTCGGCAGGTCGCCAAGCCAAGCCATTTGTTTGGTTGGACTGGTGCTGTTCGGTATGGCTCGGACTTGGCAGGTCGTCAAGTGGTTCGCAGTATTAAGCCGGGCAACACCGAACCCAACCGAGCAAAACCGAACAGGTCCGAACCTCAACCCAGCTCAAGCAGAACTCAGCCGATCATCAAGGCGGCGGGGGCTTGTCGTCGGCGATTCGGGCGGCAGCGACCTCGATTCGCGCCCGCTCCAGCGCCCGCGCATAGGCTTCGCGAAGCGTTTCGGGGAGTTCGCCGAACGGAAGCGCCTGCGCCGCTTCGCCCGCGAACTGCTGCGCCCAATACGACGTCTGCGCCCGACCCACGCCCACGGTCAGCTTGAGCATCTGCCGACGGCCCACGGCATAGGTGGCGTCCGGGCGCGACTCGCGCCGCCGCTCGGCCCAAGCGGCTTCGAAGGCCAACTGCTCCAGACTCCTCGTTCTGGCGATCGGCGCCGTCGAGACGTCCGTCACGGAGAGGAGCGCCGGTTCGTCGGTCACCTGCAGCCGCAGTTCGCCGAACGGCGGCACACCGGCGACCCAACTCTGGGTGGGCATCTCCGCGAGCCGCCCGAAGAAGTGGATCGGCATCGGCCGGTCGAAGGCCGCGCGAACGTCGGCCGCAGCCAGCGCGGCATCGTCGAAGAACGGGACCGAACCAAAGACCACGTCCTCGAGCGCCGCCTTGGCCCGGCCCTGCAAGGCGACCAATTGGAGCGGACGGCCAGCGGCCAGCACGGCCCACTGGTCGTGGCTGAGCGAGCCGACGAGCGCCCGCCATGCCGACTGGCCAGACCAGATGATCGAATACGGGTCGTTGTCGTTGCTCACCCAGCCCAGCAAGGCCGTCACCGAAGCCACCGGGTTGCTCGTGGAATCGTTCTCAATGCGGCTCGAGACGAGGCTCCGCTCGCGGACGCTGGGGACCTTGTCCCGCTGGACGACCTCTGCATACCGCTTCAGGGCGGCGCGGTCCACGCTTTGGAGCCGGGCCAAGTGGTGGTTGCGGGGCTGGATGGTCAGCCATCCCTCCTCCCGTTTCGATTCGTGCAGCCGAGCAAGCACGCCGAACAGATCGCCAAACGAACGCTCCGGTTCGGTCGCCAATCGAACGTTGCGGTAGGCGCCATCGCTGATGTGGGCGACCAGGTTGACCCCCATGGCGTCGGCCACCTGCATGATCGAAGGGCCCAGGAAAGCGTAGGGCTCGTGAGCCACGGGGTCGGCGATCTTGGCGAGCAACGCTTCGGACGCCTGCGCGCGCCCGCCTCCCTGGGTGAACATCAGGCACCGGTAGAACTCGCGCGTCTCCGCAACCGGCAAGAACTTCTGGTTCAAAACTCGGAGTTCGCGCGGCGGTTCGGGCACTTGGAACCCTTCCGCGGTCTCGAACGCAGTCGAGTTCCAATCCCACAGTTCCACGAGCCCGTCGCGGCTCACGCCGTACGCGATGAACCTCCACAAGTCGAAGCGCGACCGTCCCACCAGCAGAACGACGTCTTCGATGTCTTCGGGCACGGGTTCCCGGCCCATCAGCACGCGCGGGCCCTCGGGCCCGATACGAGGCGGAGCGACTTCGGAGGCTTGGCTGCGTTCGGGCGGCGGCTCGCTCGCCAAGAAGAACGCCCGCTCGGCGCGGAGGCGTGCCAATTCGCGAGCCGGAGCGAGGTTGAGTTTGAACTGCTTGGACGTCGGGGTGGCTCGAAACACGCGGAAACGCTCGGCCCCGATCGGACCGACGTCTTGGAGAGCCACTCCCTGAAGCAACCGAGCGCCGAACCGATAGGCGCTTTCGCGCATCTGGTGCTCGCGCTCAAGGAAGTACCGCGCGTCGCGTTCGACTTCGTCGAACCGTGCCCGGTCGGCCCGCCACGCATCGAGGAACTCGCGGTCTGCTTCCCGGTCGAGCGCCGCCCCGCGCACCAGCCTGTCGCGGATGCGGGAGAACTCGGCAGCGACCATCGTCTCGTGGTCCCGCCGCTGCTGCTCGGCCAGTCTCGGCGACCGAAACAGCCGGTAAATGCCTTCGTGGTCGCGCTCCAATTCCCCACCGACGGCATCGGCCACCCGCTTGAGAAGTTCTTCAGGGGCGGTTTCGCGCACGGCGAACACCACGACCTGATCGGCGACCTCGGGGCTGGCGACGACCTTGACACCGAGCCGCTCCTCGCACGCCTCGGCGAACACGCTCAAACGGCAACCGGGCTCGCGCCAGTCCACCTTCGGCGCGGACCCAATCCCCAGCAACATCAGTGCGATGTGCAGCATCGTCGGGTTTCAGTATATCAAGTGGTCAGCAGGTGGTCGGCAAGTGGTCGGCGGTACCCAAGCCGAGCAACACCGAACCATCCCGAACAAAACCGAACAAAACCGAACCTCAGCCCAACCCAACCAACGCCAATCGGCGGACGGCGAACGCGGCAGCGCGGTGGTCGGAGGAAGCCAGGGCGCGCAACTCGGCCAAGCCGGAATCGGTCG